>USJD01000146.1 GCA_900554835.1 uncultured Prevotella sp.
TGAAAATAGGAGGAAAATGCCTTTTATGATTAGCATTTACCTCCTACCCGATTTTTCTTCCCGCGGATCTTTTTCTTCCCCGCTGGACTTTTCTTCTCGCTGAATATTGTTTTGTCACGCAGATTTCGCAGATGACGCAGATTTCTAAAACTTAGCCAGATTTTTGAGTAACTTTTTATGTTAATAACTACATAAGAGGTGTTTTGAAGTATTCCTTTAGATTCTTATTGAGTTTATATCGACTGGACCAGTAACCTTCTTCCTTCTGGAAACATTCTCATAAATGCCAAGGTCACTTTCGGGCAGCCTTGGTTTTTGTGATGAGTTTTATCTCGTAATATATATGCCTATTCCTTAAAAGTATTGCTTTTTATGGAATTAATTCCAAAAAAGTATTGTTTTTTTTGGAATTGATGAAGAAAATGCTTAATTTTGTAGCCAAAAACATATATTATAATATAAGTATGATTAAGCGTATATTAGAGACAGTAATCCAACAGAAGCTCTGGCAAGGCAAAGCTCTCATTCTTTTTGGAGCAAGACAAGTAGGCAAGACCACGATGCTGAAGAACTTGCTTCAGGGACGAGATGATGTTTTGTGGCTGAATGGAGATGAACAGGATGTGAGAAACTTGTTTGCAAATGCTTCATCTACTATGCTCAATGCTATTATCGGAAAAAGGAAAATCATAGTGATAGATGAAGCTCAACGTATCACTAATATTGGGTTGGGACTCAAGTTGATTACTGACAATATTCCAGAAGTACAAGTCATAGCCACAGGAAGTTCGTCTTTTGATTTGTCCAATAAGATTAATGAGCCGCTTACTGGCAGAAAAATGGAGTATTGGATGTATCCTTTGTCTTTTGGTGAGCTTGTGGACCATTATGGCCTGTTGGAGGAAAAGCGTCTTTTGGCTCATCGCTTGGTCTATGGAAGCTATCCTGATGTAGTAAATCATGTAGGGGAAGAGAGACTCACTTTGAATGAGCTGGCTAACAGCTATCTTTATAAGGATATCTTGATGTTTGATAAGATTAAGAAGAGTGATAAGTTGGTGAAGTTGTTACAAGCATTGGCTTTCCAAATGGGCTCGGAGGTATCTTACAATGAATTATCACAGACTTGTGGACTTGACCCAAAGACGGTGGAGAGCTATATCACCCTTCTCGAACAATCTTATATTGTTTTTAGGTTAGGTTCGTTTAGCAGAAATCTTCGTAACGAGCTGAAGTTTGCTCGTAAGATTTATTTTTGGGATTGTGGCATCCGTAATGCCGTCATCGGCAATTACCAAATGGTGGAGAGTCGCCCAGATACAGGTGCCTTGTTTGAAAACTATATGGTATCAGAGCGATTGAAGAAACTACGTTACGAGAAATCGTATGCACAAAGTTATTTTTGGCGTTCGAAGACCAAGCAGGAGATAGATTATATTGAGGATATTGACGGACAGCTTTCTGCCGTGGAGTTCAAGTGGAATCCGAAGCGAAAGGCGTCCATGCCATTGTCATTTTCTCGCTCATATCCAGATGTGGAGTTCAAGGTCGTGACCAGAGATAACTATGAAAGTTTCCTGTTGTAGGATAATGAACAAGTCCGATAAGAGTTGCGCAATGCGCGACTCTTATCGAGAACATTTTTGTGGTTCTGCTCACAATAGATTGCTATTCTAAAAGCATCCAGTTCGTCTGTGATGCATTTTGCGAGAGCCACCATACCATAGATATATTCAATGGAAACAAAAAAACATTTGGTTTTGCGAAGGACTTAATCCGTGAATAGAGATTTTCTATATTTACACAGATTTTTTCTATTTATCTTATTTCTATGGGTATTCTGACGTTTTTTGTTATTATAATTTTTTATTATGTATTTATTGTCATGCTGAATCAGAATAAAATATGGGTAGGGTGTATTGCCCTTTTGTTCTCATCCTCACTTTCTGCTCAACCGGCAGGATTGAAGGAAAATCTGAAGAACTATTTCCTGCAGCAGTTGGAAAAGAAGTCTGATGCCTCTTTGGCTGCTTTTTCTCAGAAGAAAGCCCTGAAGTGGAAAGAGGCTCAGAAGTACCAGACTTTAGTGTGGAAAGCCTGGCAGGAAGCCAATGCACATTTGGATGAGGAAAAACTGATTCCGCTGCGTTCGCTCTGTCCTAAAAACAAGGGAATGTGGCATTTGCCTGCTTCTTTGGAACCGTCTGCCGTGATGCCTTACTATTGGGGAATCAAGTGGAAACCTCTCACTATTGCCGAGATACAGCAGAATTATCGCAATGGTTTCCTGGGTAATGATGCTGAGTCATCAGATGAGCGCATCGCAGCAGCCCAGCCATTTCCGATGTATCTGTATCTTCATGGTTCAGGACCCAAGGAGGAGGAATGGAAATATGGATTGATGTGGGCACAATATTTCAATGATGCTCCTTCTGTTTATTTCATTCCACAGATTCCTAATGAAGGCGAATATTACCGCTGGTGGCAGAAAGCGAAGTTGTATGCATGGGAGAAACTCTTGCGCCAGTCTTTAGCTTCCGGTCATGTAGATCCCAATCGACTTTATGTGTTTGGTATTTCTGAGGGCGGTTATGGCAGTCAGCGATTAGCATCCTATTATGCCGACTATTGGGCTGGTGTTGGTCCGATGGCAGGTGGAGAACCTTTGAAGAATGCCCCTGTAGAAAACTGTGCCAATCTTGCATTCTCGTTTTTGACGGGTGCTATGGATGAAGGTTTCTATCGCAACAAACTGACGGGTTATACCAAGACGGCCTTCGATTCGTTGCAGGCGAAATATGCTGGCAGACTCATGAATCATAGTGCGGACAGTCTCTTCCGTCATCGTATCGAATTGATACCTAATTGCGGTCATTCCATCGACTATTCTTTGACTACTCCTTGGCTCAAGAACAACAAGCGCAATCCTTATCCTCATACATTTTTGTGGGAGGATTATCCGATGGACGGACAGCGCCGTCAGGGCTTTTATAATCTCTATGTGATGAAGAGACCGAAGGCAGCAGATGGATTGAAGGATGCAAGTGGAGAAGATAGAGACTATTATGAGATGGATATCAAGGACAATGTGATCAGATTATCCGTCAGGAAAGTAACCTATCAGACTGTAGAGCGTGATCCTGTTTATGGTATAGATCTGAAGTTTACTAAGAGTTACCATCAGGCAAGTGGTGGTAAATGGAAGATTTATCTGAATGATCAACTGGTAGATATGAACAAACCGGTAACCGTCTTCATCAATGACAGGAAGGCTTTCGAAGGAAAGCTCGTTCCCCGAATGGAAGATATGATTACCAGTTGTATGGAATATTTTGATCCTTGTCGTGTTTTCCCTGCATCTGTGGATGTGGCATTATAGAAAAGTCTTACAAGGAAAAATAGAAAAATATATATAGGGAAGTTCAAGGATGTGCATGATTCTCATCCAGGAACTTCCCTATTTTTATCCCTATTTTAGGAGATCCTTTTGTCTCATTTTATACAATATAGAATCCTTTTATTAAATACAGATCTATTACTATCAGAATTTATTTGCGTTTTCTGTGATTGCGTGTCTTTTGTTTACTTCTGCCAGCTTTTTTGTCTTTGGATTTCATATCGTTAGTACCAGCAGATTTGTCCTTGCGTACTGGAGCTGAGTCACCGGCAAGCGTGAAGTCGAGCTGTTTTTTCTCCAGATTGGCCTGTGCCACCTTGATGCGGATAGCATCACCCAAAGAATACTTGTTGTGATGGCGTCGTCCGATGAGGCAGAAATTCTTTTCATCGAAATCATAGTAGTCGTCAGCGATGTCTCTCATCGGAATCATACCCTCGCAATGGTTCTCGTCGATAGTTGCATAGATACCATAGCTGGTAATACCGCTGATGTGGGCATCGAATTCTTCACCAAGCTTGTCACCCATGAATTCTACCATCTTGTATTTGATACTGTCACGCTCCGCATTCTGTGCTATCTGCTCCATTTCAGAACAATGTTCGCAAAGTTCCTCATAATGCTTCTCATTGGCGCTTCTGCCACCTTCTGCATATTTGGTAAGCAAACGATGAACCATCGTGTCCGGATAACGGCGGATAGGAGATGTAAAGTGGGTGTAATACTCGAAGGCAAGTCCGAAGTGTCCGATGTTGTGAACAGAGTACTTCGCTTTCATCATGGCACGGAGTGCTACCATTTGGATGAGGTTGTTTTCTGGTTTACCTTCACAGTCAGCCATCAGTTTGTTGAGGCTTCTTGCAGTAGCGCCCTTGGTACCTTCTGTTTTCATCTTGTAGCCGAACTTTACTACGAATTCGCGCAGGGTTTCCAACTTCTGTGGGTCTGGATTATCATGGATACGATAAGGTAAAGTCTTAGGCTTCTTACCTTTCTTTGCCTTGCCGATGCTCTCTGCCACCGTACGGTTGGCAAGGAGCATGAATTCCTCTACCAGTTTGTTGGCATCCTTTGAACGCTTATAGTAGCAGCTTACAGGCTTTCCCTTCTCGTCTATGTCGAAGTGCAATTCCTCGCGGTCGAATTTCACGGCACCGTTCTTGAAACGGGCAGCACGGAGTTTCTTGGCCAATCGGTCAAGCGTGATGAGCTGGAGTGCATTTTCTCCTTGATAAGGGTGCTCTTTGGTTTCTGCAGGAGCAGGTTCGCCAGTACCATCCACTACACCGTTGGCTTCGAGAAGTTCCTGTACTTCTTCATATTTATAGCGGCGGTCGCTCTTGATGACCGTATGCACGATGCGGTAGTTCTTCACTTCTGCATTATTGTCGAGTTCGAAGATAACGCTATAAGCCAGTTTTTCCTCGTCAGGGCGAAGTGAACAGATGAAGTTACAGAGACGTTCTGGCAACATCGGGATGGTGCGATCTACGAGATATACAGAGGTAGCTCGTTTTACGGCTTCCTTGTCGATAACGCTTCCTTCTGTGACGTAGTGAGAAACGTCGGCGATGTGAACACCCACCTGCCAGTTGCCATTTTCCAACTTCTGGATACTGAGCGCATCGTCAAAGTCCTTGGCATCTTTCGGGTCGATAGTACAGGTAAATACCTGTCGGAAGTCCTCACGCTCCTTATAGTCTTGTTCTGTGATTTCGCCCGTAATCTTGTTGGCAGCATCTTCTACATTCTTTGGATATTTGTATGGCAGACCATATTGTGCGAGGATGGAATTCATCTCCACATCATTGTCACCCTTTTGTCCGAGAACATCCACCACTTCGCCGATAGGACTCTTGTTTTCCTCATCAGGCCATTCGATGATGCGAACGACAGCCTTGTCATCCGTTTTGCCGCCTTTCAGTTTGCGGCGTGGTATGATGATGTTATGGGCAAAGACATCGCCCGGTGTAACCAGGTAGGCAATATCTTTATCCACCTTCAATCTTCCCACGAAGCTATCTTTAGCACGTTCCAGAATCTTATTGACCTGTGCTTCCTTAATATGATTCTTGCGGCGTGCCAGGAAAGTAAATTCCACTCTGTCGCCGTTGAGAGCACCCATAGAGTTACGTTCGGAAACGAAGATAGGTTTCTCACTTCCCTCAGGGATTACAGAGTTTTTACCATTTGATTTGCGTACAAACTTACCTTCCATCACCTGTACGCTTTGATTGAGTCGATATGAATTATCACTTACTTTGGCGAGGTAGTCATCCCAAGCCATCTCTTCCATGATGTCGATAGCGAGCATCTTCAGTGGATGAGTGGTAAGATGGAGCCCTCGGAATATCTCTTTGAAGCTGAGCGTAACGCCCGGCTGATTGGCAAAGAATTCCTGCAACATCTCAGTGAGTTGCGCTTTGTTCATTCTTTTGCCACCTTTTTTTCCTTTTCCCATAATTATAAGAGTTAATAGTTTTTATAAGGCAAAGATAGTGCAAACGAGCGCAAAGAAAGCTAGCTTTCAATTTGCCGAGTGCAGCCTATCTTATGCAAAGAAACAAAAAAAAACGCAAATATCAAACTTTCTTGCCATCTTTTTTTCGTTTTTTATTAAATATGTCACAAAAAGGACATTTGTTCCGATTTTTTTTCATCAGTTGCGTCGCATGCCGCCTTCATCATGCCGTGGTGGGCATAACGGTACACAGCTTCTCCACATCCTCTTCGAAAGTCTCACGATTCAATGCCTTGTTCTTGAATGCTGACCGATAGTTGTAGATAGTGCGAGGCATATAGAACAACAGGGAGGCAATCTCGGAACTGTCCTTCACGCCCAATCTGATGAGGGCAAATATGCGCAATTCGGTGGTGAGGCTCCTGCTATGTGCTGGTTTCACTTGTTCTTCTGGTTTGAGCAAGGCATTGAACTCTTCTATGAACGAAGGATACATGTCGAGGAAGGCGGTGTCGAACTGTAGCAAGAAGGTGGCTGCGTCCTCGTCTGACAAGCGTGAGGAGGAAGTCATGTTGAGCAAGTCGTTTACTTGTCCCACTTTGATCTTTCGGCGTACCAATAATTCAAACTTGCTCAGTCGGTCAATGAATTTGGCGCATAGGTCGATATATAGTTTCGCCAATCGCTCGCGTTGCTTGTTGGTGTCTATCAAGCGTGTGTTGAGCAAGTTGAGTGCATCATTGAGGCTTGATAATTGCGTGTTGCTGTCAGATAGTTCGATACGATGCTTGTGCAGCAACTTGTTTTGTTGTCTAAAGAAGTAGAAAAGCACGAGCATGATGATGAGGAGGATGGAAATCCCCCACAAGGCAGCACGCATCAAGTTGTTTTGTGTGGTTAGCTTCTCTCGATAGTTCTTGACAATGATAGGCAGCTTTTGCGAGATTTCGATGATGCGCAGTCGGTTGTTGTACGCCTTTGCGTCATCCATGGCAAAGTTGATGTAGCGTTCGGCTCTAGGAACGTTCTCGTTGTCTTTCTGGTATAGATACATGGCAAAGTCTTGTAACGCAAGATTCTCGCGAGTGCAGTTCTTCAGGTCACTGATACATGCCTGTACGATGTACTCTTCGTATTTCTCGGGTTGATGATTTGCACTATAGTTGTTGGCTATTGCAAATGCCGCCATGGCATAGTAACGAGAGTTGACAGGTACTTCCTTCAAGACACGAAAGTAGTGACTCAATGCCTTCTTGTCGTTACGTTCCACGTAAATGTAGTACTCTCCCAGGAAAAAATTGTAACGTTTGTCATTCTTGCTGAGCAGACCGACCGCCTGTTTCAGAAACTCAGCAGCTTTTTGTCTGTACTTGGGAGCGTATGTTGCGTCATGGCAATAGTCAGACCAATACATATATATATAATACTTCGTGATAGTATAGTTAAAGGAAAGAGATGGAGTGAGCGAGGAAAAGTCTATCTCATCGAGCAGAGACATAGCCTCTCCATAAAGTCCACCGATGGCAAGCAGTGATGCTTTTTCTATTCTGCTTTTGTCATGGTAGAACTGGTTGGCGGTCTTATCAGCCAACTCTATGGACTTGTCAACATACACCATGGCGGAATCAAACTGATAAACGTAGTATTCATTGAATAGCTTGTCATAGACAGAAAGTAACGTGGCGGTGCTCTTGTCCTTGTCCATGATTCCCTTGTAGGTGTTGATACTAGCCTCCTTTTGCTTGTAGATTTGGGATATGTTGTCTAAAAGGCTATCTAAAGTAAAAGAAAGTTTCTCGTTTCTTGTTGCAGACAAATGGCAACAAGAACATATCAATATGAATGTTATAATAATTCTTTGCATGGTAATCTCGCTTCTTAAAATTGTGGGCAAATATACAAAATTATTTTTGGGTAGCCAAATAATAGGCTGTGTTTTTATGAAAAAACGCTTATTATCGCAAAATCCCGCCCAAAGGCGAATGTACTTGATACTTTTTTCTTGATCATTTGTATGTTGCTCATTATCAAGGAAATAAGGAATTTATCCTCATTTGTTTTTGTACTAATCGTGTACTTTGCCGCACGATGGTAGTAGATTATGACTATCTTTGCAGCATCTATTAACAAAAATGGAATTATCTAGCCATCAACTAAATGTTTAAATTATGAAGAAACCTTTCATTATGCTTATGATGAGTAGTTGCTTATTGTCAACTCCTTCCATAGCACAAGTGGTAGTCAATGATCCTGTAGCAACAAGTCAGGCTGTCATTACTTGTGGCAATGCTCGTTTTACGGTTCTTACTCCAGAGATGATAAGAGTGGAGTATAGCGAACAGGCAAAGTTTGAGGACCGAGCGACCTTCACCATTGTCAATCGTAAGTTGGATGCGCCTCAGTTCACCAAGAGTGAGGATGACACCTATTTATATATAACGACATCCAACCTGAAGCTCAAGTATCGCAAGGGTACCGACCCACGTACGCTTCCAGCTTCACCTTCCAATCTTACCATCACCATCTCAGGCAATGGTGTCTCATCAGTTTGGTATCCCGGAAAACCAGATCCTCTCAATCTAAAGGGTACTAGCCGAACGCTGGATGGTCTGATGGGAGAAAGCAAGAGAGCGGAAATGGAAAATGGATTGGTTTCTCGGTCTGGTTGGGCTGTGATAGACGATTCATGGGCATCTCCTCGTTCTGATGGAGGACGTTCTTATGCCTTGTCTCCTAATAGTGATATGGGGTATCCTTGGTGGACACAGCGTGCAGACAATCATGCCATGGATACTTACGTGCTTGGTTACGGACATAATTACAAGAAGGCACTTGCTGATTACACTAAGATAGCGGGCAACATCCCTTTGCCTCCAAATTACGTCTTTGGCTACTGGTATAGCAAGTATTCTTCTTACTCGGCAGATGACTACCGTAATATCATGAGTGACTTGAAGACCAACAAGATACCTACCGATGTGATGGTCATAGATATGGATTGGCACTGGAATGGCAATGCTTACAGTCAGTCGGAAGGACGTGGTGGATGGACTGGGTGGTCATGGAACACCAATCTCATTCCTAATCCAAAAGGTCTTCTCTCTGAGATGCACTCACAAAATTTTAAGACTGCGCTCAATTTGCATCCTGCCGATGGTATCAATCA
>USJD01000147.1 GCA_900554835.1 uncultured Prevotella sp.
CTTACCCCTCATCATTTCGCTAAAAAGCACCTTGCTCAGAAAAGTAGAATTCTGCCAGTCGGCATCAATATCACTATAACGCATCTTGATAAGAGCCACGAATACCTCCTTTATATTCGACTTGGTAAAGAAAGAGCCACCCAATGGCTGCATACCTGCAGAGGTTTGCAATTCCTCTACCTTTGCCTTGCTTCTTGGTGTCTTATCACTCAATCCAACAAGGAGACAGATTCGCATAACCGTAGTAAAGTTCAATACTACAGGGCGAACCATGTCTGAGTAATCTGAAAGGTTCAGTTTCTGCTCGATGGCATATTTCACTTCTTCAAGCAAATCATGAGTTCCTTCCAGAATTCTCATTCCCTCAAGTTTTATATCTTGTACATTCATTTCTACTAGAATTCATAAGTTTGTAATCCAAAGTAATCATCGCTGACAGTAGTACACTGGCTTTCCTGATCTCTATGCAATGTATAGGTTCTTGCCACGTAAGCCACTATCTTCTTGAAATCCGTTTCTGTCGTAATTTCCGTATCTGTACTTAACAGGATGGTTTGATGAGCCAAATCCGGGAAATAACGGTTGATGATAACTTCACGACTCTCCTTGTCAAGAACACCCATCACAGTATCTATCATTACAGGTGGGTCGTAATCACCAAGTTCATACAGGACTTTCAGCAACACCTGCATCACAGTTTGCTTGGCACCAGCATTCAGCTGACTCAGATAAATCTCATTACCATTTTTATGGAATATCTTGAACGAGATTTCATCCGAATCATCTGCCGAAAGCTCAACCCTACCGATGTAACCAGCATAAATCACCAAGTTAATGTTCAGCTGTTCTTTCATCATGCGCTCAATACTTGCCTTCTTCGCTTTGAGTAACTTACTGGAAAGCGATTTGAAGAAGCCTGGCAGTTTGCATAGCATATCATATTGAGGGTCTGGTACTTGCGGCATATCATAATCATAAGTAGAGATTTTCCTCTCCATTTCCTTGATAGCATTCTTCTGTTCCACGATTTTTGCCTTCAACTCCTCTATTTTTCTGTCATTAGTCTCATAGAGTTCGATAATACTATAATCGTTTCCTGTCAAGGCACGTTTGTATTCTTCCAGTTGTTCCTGTTTCTTTGGAATATCCGCCAACTCTAAGTTTAAACTTTCACGTCTTTCATCCAGCGAAAGATAAGGATTGGAATATGATTGCTGAACCAAGTTTCTCAACACATTGACATCAGCATCACTCAGAAAACCATATTTGTCATTATAATCATCGCTGTTATCTTGCTCACGTTTGATTTCCGTAATAATCTCGGCAATTGAAACCTCTCCTACCTGCGGATATTTCTCCTTAACCAATCGTATTACATTCTGAGTAACCTTTTCTATCTGCTGGTCATTGAGGATATTGCCTCTTGCAGAAGCCAC
This sequence comes from uncultured Prevotella sp., assembly GCA_900554835.1. Lineage (GTDB taxonomy): Bacteria > Bacteroidota > Bacteroidia > Bacteroidales > Bacteroidaceae > Prevotella. Next base: position 1,437 of record USJD01000147.1, read on the forward strand.
CACCTCCTTTTCGTTCAGAATAAGTTCCACCTCTGTACTGATGCAGTTGGCTACCTTGGGCATAATTACTTTCCACTCTAAATCTTTGGAGATAGCCTCAGCATCCTGTCTATAGTCCTTTTCCTTCAGATAGAAGCTGTTGATGCTCTCCTCTATCTGATGCATTTTATCACGAATCACATCATCCGAGTTCCTTCCCTCCTTCAGTTGCTCATACTGTTGCTTATGATCATTGGCATAGTTCAATGCTTCATTGTAGGCATCGTTAAGACTTGCCACATCCCTTTCCATCTCCACCTTCTGTTTGGTCAGTTTCAAGTATTCGGCACGCAGGTTCTCGTTCTCCAAGCGTTCCGCCTTCTTCTCGTCAAGATAAGCCGAGGCTGCGTTCTGCAACTGAGTGTATTTGTTGAAACCCATCACCGAATTGATGTTCTTCATGATGAGCTTGTTGATTTGTTCTTCCTTTACAAGGTCGGAAGTCTTCATGGCATCAAAGAGAAAATAGTTGCTCAATTCTGCTGGCAGATTGGCAGAAATAATCTTGTTGACTATCGCTTCATTGGTGCTGCGTTGGATAGCCGTGGAACCAGAACCGTAAGTGTAACTGTTACCATTCATATTGAGCACATTGCTCTCCTGTATTTTACCATCCACAAACCTATAGGCACGACACAACCGATAAGGCGTTTCTTGCCCCAGAACCACACCAGAGAAAGTAATCTCTAACATGATAGCCTTGCCTTCTATACCGCTCTCGTTCTTCACGCCCGAATTGAAGATTTCCTCAAACTGTCGCTTGTTGGAAATCTTCAATCCATAGAGCGCAGAATAGATGGCATCGAAGAGCGTTGTCTTACCACAACCATTGGCACCACCTATCAAGATGATAGGACGGTCACTTGTTACCTCCAAATTTAAGTCCAACTTTCTGTAGGTCTTATAATTCTCTATGTAGATACGCTTCAGTTTCATTACTTTTTAATTTCTTTGAGAGCTTTCTTGAGTATTTTCGTCACCTTCTTTTCCTCAAGACTTGGCTCATTTTGGTTATTACGTTCTTCATGGAAAGGCTTGAGGATATAATCCTTGAGCCATTCTGCATCTATACCCTCCGATTGACATGCACTCTCTATGAGTTGCATATCTTCCTGCCTGATTCCATAGTTCAGGAATGTTCTGTCCAAGCTTTTCTTCATACCTTATTATATATGATTACCTTATTATATTATAGGGCTTCCAGATGCAATGCCGACCACCCATCTATATTGTCTGTGTTATCGATAATACCTCCAGGATAATACCAGTTGCTCGTACCCTCGTCTTTGATGAGCACGCCACCCACTATCTTCTTGCCTGTAGCTTGATAACTGGAGATGTAATCCAAGAGGGCATTGTTCTTCTCTGGCGCATCCGCATCGCTGCCCTTGGTCTTGGTATCGAAGAGACAGATGGTACCCGACTTCAGTCTAACGATGAAATCCACATAGAAACAACGTTTCCTACTACCCGAATCCGTATAAGGCACGGCGAAATGCTGCTTTCCCTCATCTCCATTCTTGTACCACCACTCCACATATTCCATCTTGTCATCCAACCAACGGGCAAACTCTTGCTCAGGTCTCGATGCCGTAATCTGCTCAAAATAAGGATACAAGGCATGGTTGAAGATTTCACCTTCCGTGGTTCTCACCATTGCCGCATTATAGAGACGAGTCTCCGGCACTTGCCATACAGACTGCTGATATTCCATCGTCACATCCTTGGCATTTCTCTTCAGCGTAGCCTCGTAAGTAACCAACGCCTTGCGTATCAGTTCCTCGAAGCGCGGACGGTTCTGATGATAGAGCACCACCTTAGGCACATCCATCGAAAAGACTTGCAGGTATTCCTCCAGGGCACTCTCGATGGCTCCTTGCAAGACTGGCGTACTGTCAAATTTGGAGAATCCACCCACATTCTTACGGCAGAATAGCGTAAAGAGATTCTGCAATTCTGATGCGTTCAGAGCCAGCCTTGCCTTGTCCGTTATCTCCACGATGCCTGAGTCACCCGTAAATGGGGTGTCCTTCGGGATTGCCACCAAGATTCTTGAAACATCGGTCTGCACGCCATGTCGCTTAGCATTATAGCGATTCAACTTGATTTTGGCATCCATGTCTGCCTCCTTTTTTTTTACCTCATCAGCATCCTCTGCCTCACCATCATCCTCAAAGAAATCTTCTGCAGAGAAGAGCAACAACGGGTTTTGTTCCCATTCCCGTTCCATGGTCTTATAGAAGATGCTGCGGAACTGGGAGCCCAAGCGGTTTCTTGTTGCCCCATGCTTATCCGCATAATAGGAACGGAGCGTGATGTTCGGCAAGTCTTTCTTGCGATTGGCATAGAGGGTGCTGATATAGTTCATGTCATCTCCCACAATATTAATCATGTCTGCCGAAAGGTCGGTATAAACATAACCGTAGTTCAGAATGTCGTTCTTATAAAAATGCTGCTCTGGCATTCGGAGTATTCGTCCCACAGTCTGCGTGGTAAAGGTCATGCTCTGCAATTCCCTGAATATCAGAAGGACAGAGGCACGAGGACAATCCCATCCCAAGGCTATGGCCTGCTTGAACAGCAAGACCTCGGTAATATCATCAGGATGAGTGATATTCTGTAGATTGGGCGATTTATCTTTTGATAGCCATACAGCCAACCTGCCATTTGCCACGCTGATGTCGCAAACCTGTTCTAAGTAGGCTTGCATCTCCTCGGCGATAGTCTTGTCCTTCGACGACATAGACTCGCTGCTATCATTAGGCAACTGAATGAGCAATAACGGATTGATGCCATATTCCTTGTAAGCCTCAGCCAGTTCCTTTCGCTTTTCGAGAGCCTTCTTCAAGAGACGCTGGTTCACCGTAAGCTCCGACTGTTCCTTACTGCTCCTTACATTCGGATTCAGTTCAATGCCCTTCTTAATCATTTCTTCATTGATTACATCTTGGCGTTTCACAAGAACCGCATGATAGCTTTGGGTGACTGGTGTTGCTGATACACGAAGTTCTATGTGTGGCTGGATAGCTTGCAATACCATCTCGCTTTTCTTGGCATTACGTCCGGCAAACATGTGTTCCTCGTCTATGATAACCACCACTGGCAGATGCTGCTCTATCTTGGTCTTCCGTATCAGTTCGTAGAGCGTGCGGTTCTGCTCATTGTCACGAATCATGACGGCATTATCCTTATTGATGCTCTCCCAGTTTAAAAAGAGTACATCGCCAGGATGCAGACCATCCACATGATCACACTCATCAAACATAACAGGACGCAACGACCTTCGTTCACTAAAGAAATTGCGCATGGAGCGATAACTCTGCTGATGCAACTTGTTAGGAGCAATCCAAACCCATGCTACACGAGAATATCGGCACTGCCCATTCATAGGTAGGTCACGAGTCAGTTCATCCAGCAAGGTACTCACCATCACCGTTTTTCCTGCTCCTGTTGGAGCCTTGAATATCAACTTTTGGCGGTCTTCAGAATCATTGAGCATGTCAATCATCTTCTGTTTCAGTTCACGCACCGCCTTTTTCTGGTAATCTCGTAGTTCTATCATTTTCGTTACCTCCTTAGTCTATTATGTCATTAGTAACATTATCTTCTTTCTCCTTCGACACATAATCATAGTCATCGCTGAGAGTTTCTTTCACAACCTCCTCGTTTTGCATGGCGAGTGCCTCGTTTTGCTGAAACTCTTTCATCATAGCCTCACTATACTTTTGCTTTGGCAGAATATCCGTTCCACCTTCTAAAGCTTGCAAGAAAGCATCTGGCATGGCACACAGTTCTATAACAGGCATGACTTTATGGAATTCGTCCTCATATGCGTATGCGCCATCACTATAAACATAAACCTTCAAAGGATTCTGCCTAGTCGCAACCTCAGCTATCATTGGAATGATAATACTGACTACACGCTCGTCGAGGACAACAAGCATCAGTCCAGCCTCATCCTTAAAATAGCGCAATACGTTCTTCTTAAATTTCTTGCCTCCAAACGTTTCTTGCTCTTGATAGATATTGTTCTTGATGCAGAGGAGGTCAACGAGAGAAGCCATCAATGCTCGACGACTTTTACTACTGCTTTGATCACGAGGAACGAAAGTTGTCTTATAATAGCGGAGATTGTTGTTAGACAAACCCGCTACTTGCTCACCTTTCGGGGTTCTATAACCTTGTATCACCCGCTTGTTTCGCTCGTAAGTTGCTTTCTCACAGATGCGTTTATCATTCCCATCATCGTCCTTCTCTATTCCTTGAACAAGAATACATTTACGATGCCCACCATCCTCTACATTTAATTGCATCATTGCATCCATACTTGTTCCTGAACCTGCAAAGAAATCAACTATAGTTATATCTTTATCCTTATTAGTATATTTTACCAATTTTTTCACAAGTTCACATGGTTTAGAAAAAGGAAAATCTATACCTAATTCTGCCAAACGAGCAGTTCCTAAAGAATTTATACAATCATCTATATAATTAGGTGGAACTTTTCCTTTTTCTTCTGCATCTTTTTGATAACGTTTAGTATAAACATTCCACTTCGAAGGTTTACCAAATTCATCAAGAAGAGTTGCTTTCTTAACTTTCTTAAAAACCAACAAATGTTTTTGTTTAAGATAGCTATCCCAAGACCATCTCCAACATTTATCATCATTTCCTAATGGCTTTACGAAAGCCGCATCTTTTACTTCTTCAGGAAATACATTTCCAGGAGGTATTATAAAAGAATGATCTGGGCATTCGATATAATACCTTTGATTTGGACGAGAATCTAAAGACCCTTGATAAAGTGACTTAGTACACTCATAATACTCTCCTGCTCTTTTTCCCTCAGTTTCTAACATTGGAAAATCAGAAGTATTTGGCGCAAAGAATCTATCTACATTTTGCTTATAATTACAATAAGCTAATACATAATCTACAGCTGGCGAGAAATGAGTTCCCTTTCCATTTCCTTTCTTCTGAACACGAGGTATTATAGCTATTTGATTATACTCACCAAACAATTTGTTACACAACAAGGTAAGTTGAGCTATTTCATCAGAACCTATAGAAATAAATATCACTCCCTTTTCCGAGAGTAACTTCTTGGCGATTCTCAATCGACGATTCATAAACGACAACCATTTGGAATGGCGATAGCCATCTTCTTTATCTACAAAAGAATCGTTATAGACAAAGTCCTTGCTACCCGTATTGTAAGGAGGATCGATATAAATTACATCAATCTTCCCTGCATAAGCATAAGTAAGAGCAGCAAGAGCATTGAGATTATCACCTTCTATCAACACATGATTAGGCGAACCTTCTGGCGCAGAATCCAAACGCTTGGTGGCATCCTCAACAAAAACAGGAAGTTTATCTTGCATGTCGTCCCAAGCCGCTTCTGAGCTTTCTTCCCATACAAGTCCATAATGCTTCTTCTCATTGATAACCTCCAACAAATCATGCTTTAGCTCCTTATCTATCTGAAGTTCTAATATCTGTTGGCGCAAAGCACCCAAATCCATTTTCTTCGCCATAGCGGTGTACCTTCCTCCCCTTTTCCGTACTCCACCGACTCCCTTAGTAGAGAAGATTATTAGAAACTGGATTGCTATTATAAAATGATGGCGTAGGAATCTTATTACCTTTAGCCTCATCCTTGCCTGTAGCGGCCCTGGAAAAGCCTTTCATGTCAAAGATAAGAAGCAACAGATGCCTACGCCAAACAGGTATATATATGATAGCACAGAGCGTACCCCCTCAGACGAAGGGGCACACCTATGCCATGTGTATATACACAGTGGGTAGACGCCCACCGCAGTCTCATTCTGAACATGATTTGAAATTTTCCAGGTTTCTACAGGTCAGAAGAAACGTCAAGCAAACGTCTTCAATTTAAAATAGGCCAAGCCATGGACTTTTACTTAGCCGGCGACTCATCGCCAGCCATCCACAGCAAGACATCTGCAAAAGTAATAAAAAGAATTGGTTTCACAAAATTTTGGGCCTTTTTTCTTGCATATTTCATTTACATTTCTTATCTTTGCCACCAAATCAATAACAATAACATTAAAAAGGAGGTTATTATGGAAGCAACAAAGAACAATACAAAGGAGGAAACCATTAGAAAGTTTAAACAGCTCCTAAAACATAAAGAGGAGATGCTCGAAAGAGCAAAACAATATGATGGCATTGACATTTATGCTAAATTTGCAAACGCATGAAATAGTTAGCCATCAAAACAACCACATGTCTCTGATGTCAATTTAACGTTATAGTTTGCATGCCTTTTAATTTTCCAGATATTTCATCATATCCTCCAATGTATCGAAGTTCTTGACATTCACTCCTTTAAAATCTCTTCACCCAAACCTTGTGGCTTCCTCTTCCAATCGAGCGGATAGGTGATGTCGGGTCTTGGGTTATCTCCTTCAATTCGAGGGAAGCGGCGGTGCGGCTCATATCGTTGATGTAGGCATAATCGCCGAGAGTGATGGCAGCGTTCTTTTCTAATACCGATAAGGCACGGGCAATGCGCTCTTCCTTGGAATAGAGTTGCTTGCGGATAACCTTCACGCCACTCATCTCTCGCTCCAAATCACAGTCGGTCTCCATCTTCACAGCCTTCACAAACTCAGGAGAAGAATTGAAGTTGACGTTCTTCACCCCTACCTTGCGATAGTTCATCTTGTCGTCATCCGCCTGCATCTCCGTAGGCTTGTCATCCTCAAAACCAAGGGACAAGGAGAAGGTGCCCAGGCCTTCGAGATTCACATTATAACCCATAGAGAGCATACGGACCAACACGTCTTCCACATCTGTCAGAACCGCTTCGATAGTGCCCTGAGAAAGGTCACGATGATAACTCTGCATCTTTTCGATGAACTCCTTTCTGGAAAGCGTGCGATAGGGCACCATCTTGGGATAAACTCTGCGCTTGCCTTCATCACGCATATCACTCATTTCCTGCAATTTGTACTTTGCCATTTCTTTTCCTTTCTTATTTAGATTGTTAGTTTTCTCACTTAATCGGTCCTTCTATCTCTGAGAGATATAATCTCTACTAAGTAACAGGATCTTCCTACTTAGGAATAAAAGTATCTCATCCTAAGAGAAATCTCCGTTCAAAGACGTTGAACCGACATTCAAAGTCGTTGAACCGCCGTTCAGAGTCGTTGAACCGACATTCAACGTCTTTGAACGAAGATTTCTATTAGGCAAAGATACAACATTATCAGGAAGAAAACAATAGTTTAGCCAAATATCTTCACTTTTCCAGTCATTTTTCTTCATTTTTAGGGTATTTTTCCTTGCTTATCCCAAAGAATTATGCTAACTTTGTGGTCAGATTGCATTTCCGAGTTCAAGGATTGCAATCTTGAAACGGAGGAAAAACGATTGTAAACTTGAAACAAAGAAAAAGACAAAGATAACACAACCCCTATGAGTATGAAGATATTAGCAACCAGCGACTGGCACTTGGGCAACTTGTTTCACGGCAACGACCGACTGCCTGAAC
>USJD01000148.1 GCA_900554835.1 uncultured Prevotella sp.
GAATCCAAGCCCCTTTTACAGGGAAGCCACCGCCATTCTAAAAGTTCTTACCAGTGCCAGAGTCCATAAACTCAGCATTAGAGAAAGTGAAGTCAGCCGAGTTCGACACACCGAAGAGATCGCCGGTGGTGTATTTCGTCACATAGTTGGTTTTCAGATGAACGTTCTCAAAGGACAGACTCTTCAGCAGCGTACCCTCCGAGTCCAGCATCTCCACATCCACCTTGATATTCTCCTCCTCCGCCGAGCTTAGGAAGACATAAGCGTTAAACCGGGAATAAGTATTGCTCATCGCGATTGTCGGAGTCACCACGCTCACGTCAGCCGCCAGACCTGTCGTAGGATTCCATTTGTTGCTGCAGTTACCCGAAATGCGGAACTTCATATTCTTCACCACATCCGTCGTGGCACCAGTATTTTCAATGGTAAACTTAGCCACAGAACGTTTCATATTACAATTAAAAGTATTGTTTCCTTCCTTTACCATTATCTTCTGGCAAACAGCCGCCATGTCTGTCACCTTGTTGGGGAAGACAACCTCCGTCACAGAATTAATCTTCACATCGGCATTCTTACTGGCTACAGCTACCATATCATATTCACCCATAGGAACCTGCATACTGACATGACCGAAGTTGTCTGCCATTTCAGCCTTCACCTGTCTGAAGACGATAGTTTTGCCCGTGCCATTGGTAGGGATCAGAGAAATATCCAAGTAAGTAAACGGGCTGTTCTTCAAAGCAGTACTCGTACTGCTTTCGTCTGCTCGAGTCTTTGCCTGAGAATTCTCCAATGACTGCATGGTCACTTGGTAAAACGACAAGCTAACTTGCTGGTTCGCTACATGGGATGATTCATTACCATCACCGTTTTCGGTTGTACAACCGGCACTAACTAATAGTGCAATAGCCATGAATAGGCTGTTAATTGAAAACTTTAGATTCATTATCTTAAGTTTTAGGTTATTAAAAAGTATCGAAACTTTTTCGGTACATGCTTCAAAAATAAGAATTATTAATAAGAAATTACTATTTAAACCTTTTAAAACCGATTTATTTAATATAATTTACACCGATTTTATAAATATTTACCTAAAAATAGCATTAAAAAATAAAAAAGTATCTATATATGCCGTTATGCTCGATGAACAATGAGAGCGAGCCTCGGGCTGCCAGCTCGTGCGGTGTGTCGGTCTCGAAACGCCCAGGGCTAAGAGTTTCTGCCCTTCAGGCAGGGTGTGTTGCTGCTCGGTACTGGCAGCTGTCCCAGAAAAGCCCCTTTTCCTATTCCATCTCCCATATCGGCATAACCTCAATCCTTATTCCGTCTCGTTCGAAGGTCTCTCGTTGGGAGAAAGTGATGATTTTTCCCTGTTTGCAGCCTGTAACGGAGGAGGCAGCTATCAAGCCTCCTATCTCTCGTTCTACGTTATCATCATTCAATGTCCAGCAGACTTGTATCAGCTCCGCCACACGCTCGCCCTTTTTCACAACGAAGTCGCATTCCTTCGATTCATAGAAGTAGAATATCCCGTCCTCTTCTCCAAGCGTTCTCTCCAAGTTGAGATAAACGATATTCTCCAAAGCCTTGCCTGCATCTTCGCTCTCTGGCAATAATACGGCATTGCGCAGGGCAATGTCTGCCACATAATACTTGGCAGGAGCAGAACGCTGTTTTACCATCGACTTATCGTATTTTTCCACTTTGCGAAACATGAAAATGTTGCAAGCATAGTCGAGCCACAGATAGAGGGAATCCTTGGAGACCTTTAAGCCTTGCGATTTCAAGTCGTTATAAATATTGTTCACGCTGGTCGGCTTCGTGAGATTGTTCATCACACGCTTTAAGAAATAACGCACCACCGAAGGAGAAGCTCCGATATGATAATGCTCCACCATATCCCTGAAGAGCATGGTGTTGAAGTAAGACTGCAGGATTTTGACTTTTTCCATCTTGCTTTTTTCGAGAACAACCTCTGGAAAACCGCCCTCCTCGCAATATCCGCGGAAGGAAACTGCCAACTTTGCCTTGCCAGCTTCGCTAAATGGATTTGCCTTGATGCCCTTGAATGCCAAATATTCCTTGAAACTCAAAGGATACTCGCGATATTCGTCAGGCCATCCTCGCAAAGCGGAAGCCATTTCTTCTGAAAGCATCTTGGCTGTGCTACCTGTTACAAAGATATGCTTGCAATAATTCTTATACACCCGGAGAACAAAGAGTTCCCAGCCCTCTATGAGTTGTATCTCATCAAAAAACATATAAACATCCCTAAGCGATGTATCAGGATACATTTCACGATAAGCTTGCAGCAATTCATCGAAGTTTTCGGGCGACATGGAGAGAAAACGTTCATCGTCGAAGCCTACATAGAGGATGTGCTCTTTTGGAATTCCTTGTTGTAGCAGGCGATTAATCGTAAGTCCCAATAATGATGACTTTCCGCAACGGCGAATGCCAGTAACAGTCACGATGCGGTTTCCATCCAACGGAAGTTGGGTGCTTCTCTCTTGCAAGGCAAAAGGTAATTCCTCTTGGTGCAAGGAAATGATTGACTGAAATGTGCTGCGTAGTTCCATTTGCGTATCTTCTTTATTACTGATTATTTTATTGTTAATATGTAGATACCTACACTCGGTTGCAAAGATACAAACTTTCCTTCTAAAAAGGAAAGAAATCGCCAATTATTTCCTTTTAAAAAGGAAAGTTGTCTGTTTTTTATTTAAAATCTCTTTTCTACTTTAATATATTGTACTACCTTTGTGCTATCTAACCAAATCTTTATCCCAATCTTGTATTTTTAAGTCCGATTCACTTGTTGTTCTCAGAATTTTTGCTTAACTTTGTGCCAAAATCAAAACGGTGCAGATTATGGCAGCAAAGTTCTATCCTGTAGGCATTCAGACATTCTCGGAGATTATCACCAAGAATTATCTCTATGTTGACAAGACCGGGTACATCCATCAGATGACCCATTCTGGCAAGAAATATCTTTTTCTGAGTCGCCCTCGTCGATTCGGAAAGTCGCTTCTTGTCTCTACCTTGCAAAGCTACTTCGAAGGAAAAAAGGAACTTTTCAAGGGGCTGGAGATGGAAAGGCTGGAACAGGATTGGGTGGAATATCCTGTCTTGCATTTTGATCTGTCGGGTGGCAAGCACATGCAGGAGGATGCGCTGATACGCTATCTTCTCTTTATTCTGAAACAGCATGAAGAGAAATGGGGAATCATGACGGATGCGCCCGACCCAAATGTAAGATTGCTCAATCTCATCAGCGAAGTTTATAAACAAACCGGCAAGCAGGTGGTCATTCTCATCGACGAATACGATGCACCCCTCCTGGATGTGGTGCACGAGGAAAGCCAGCTGGTGGCTCTCCGGCAGATTCTTCGCAATTTTTTCAGTCCCTTGAAGGATTCTGACTCCATGCTGCATTTCGTATTCCTCACGGGAATTACCAAGTTTTCGCAGCTCAGCATCTTCAGCGAGTTGAACAACATCACCAATATCAGCATGCTCCCCGAGTATGCGGGCATTTGTGGTATTACCAAGGAAGAGATGCTTACCCAGTTAAAAGAAGGAATACAGGAGCTGGCCGAGGCAAAGAACTGGACGATGGATGAGACGCTGATCCGACTCAAGGATTATTATGACGGCTATCATTTTGCATCAGAATCGCCTGATATCTTCAATCCGTTCAGTTTGCTCAGCAGTCTTTCGCTAAAGCGGGTAGAGCCATTCTGGTTTTCTACGGGAACTCCTACCTATCTCATCAATATGATGAAGAAGTTTGGGGTCAACTTCAGCGATTTCGCTGAATCCATGGAAGCGGGCGTTTCAGACTTTGATGCGCCAACAGAAACGATGACAACTCTTACGCCTCTGCTCTATCAGAGTGGCTACATTACCATCAAGGATTATGAAGAGGCTTACGATTCCTATACTTTGGGTATTCCGAACAGGGAAGTGCGTCTGGGGCTGACCAAGGCGCTGATTCCTTACTATGTAACGCCTAACACGCAGAATGCCAATAATACGACCCGCAACATGGCTCGTGCCTTCGATAAGGAAGACCTGGGACTGGCCCTGCAGTATTTGCAGACTTTCCTGGGCACGGTTCCATATTGTGCCAATACGGACTATGAGGGGCATTATCAGCAGATGTTCTATGTCATCTTCTCGCTTCTTACGGCTTGGATGGTAGATGTGGAAGTACATACTCCGAATGGCAGGGTTGATATCGTGGTTATGACGAAATCTCGTCTTTACCTGATAGAGTTGAAACTTAATCAGAATGCCCAGGTGGCGATGCAGCAGATCAATCTCAAGAACTATCGCCAGCGTTTTGCCTTGTCGGGCCTTCCTATAACCAAGGTCGGGGTGAATTTTGATAGTGCTACGCATAACATTACGGATTGGGTAGTGGAGTGAGAAATGCCTTTTAGAGAAAAGGGGATTTTCTAGGGGTAGCGTTCCAGTTCCAGTTGTTCCAATTAATTTTGAGTGGGTTTGTATTTTTCACTTGTCAGTCTTCTTTACTTCTTATTATTATATAACTTATTGATTATTAATTAATTATATATATATAATATATTATATATATATAAAAAATGGGGGTATAAGGGATTTGCTGAAAAATTAATTGGAACAACTGGAACTGGAACGCTTCTTTCTCTAAAAAGCTCTATACCAGATAGTTAATGCAAAAATGCCGTTCCAATTAATTGGAAAGAATCTCAATCTCAGTATCTCAGTTAAAAATTAAAGGGGGTACATTTTTTCGCATCCTCCTTCTTTATCTTTGTAACTTATTGATTATTAATCAATTATAAATATAATATATATATAATATAGAAGAATATAGAAGAAGAGGGGTACTTGAAAAACAACTGAGATTCTGAGATTGAGATTATGGGAGCAAGAAGATTGGGATACAGGAATCGCCTAACTCTCTAAAAAGCAACAACTTACGAAAACTTTGTGGATTTATCTTTTCTGTCTCAACTCTGCCTATTATTCTAAAGACTTTACAAAAACACTCTTTTTGGGTCTTCCAAAAAACACAAAATAGCTTAGTTTTTGGCTTTAAAGTAGATAGAACCATGCTGAAATACATCAAAATAAAAAAATATCTTCTCCTAAAAAATGCAAGCAAAAGCGAGATAACTGAGATTATTTCCCGATTTAGAGCCGGGAAAAGCAGAAAGTGAGTCTCAGCTATCTGTTTTGAGTCATTTTTATCCCGATTATTTTCCCTATTAGAGATTTTTATTTTCCTAACTGGAATTTTTTATTTTCCCAGTTAGAAAGATTATTTTCTTCTTTTAGAAGGATGACTTTTTAGGGATAGCTCCTTAAAAAGAGTAACATAGTTAGGTGTAAGGTATAATGGGATTCGCTGACAAACTTTCTATGGAAAAATGTCACTTGTCGTCTATAAACGATAGAATTGATGCATTTTTATCGTCTATAAACGATAAAAAGTTGTTGTTTTTGTCGTCTATAAACGATAAAATGTGTATCTTTGCACCGGATTCAGTAAAAAGAAAGGGAATTATGACGAAGGATTTGATTAAATTACTGATAACTGAGTATCAGGCTTATGTTACTCAAGTAGAACTGGTTCATCGTGACGTAGAGCTCATGGATGGACTGAATTACGTGTTTGTAGGATTGAGACACGCAGGAAAATCGTATCTGATGTATCAGCGCATAGCACAGCTGCTGGAACAGGGGCATAAGCGGGAGGAAATCCTGTACTTCAACTTCGAGGATGACCGTATTGACTCCTTGGATGTGACCGACCTTGACCTGATAAAAACCTGTTATGAAGAAATGTATGACTGTCGTCCTATCTTCTTCCTCGACGAGGTTCAGCTGGTAGATAGATGGGAAAAGTTTGCCCGCAGGTTGGCAGATCAGAAATATCAGGTTTACATCACGGGTAGTAATGCCAAGATGTTGAGTAGCGAGATAGCGACAACACTCGGTGGCAGGTACATGATACATGAGGTGTATCCCTATTCCTTTGCCGAATATCTGAAGGCGAGCGGTATTGATGTAAAGGCAAAGAATGCCCTCTATGCTTACGCTAAGGATATTGTAAGACTCTCTAATATCTATTTCCAGCATGGAGGTTTGCCAGAGACGGTGGGGATGAAGGAGCCAAGGTCGTGGATGAGCAATCTCTTCAGTAAAATCTTCTTCGGTGATTTGGTGGCTCGATATAAAATTCGCAACGACTATGCCCTGCGGGTAATGATTCGCAAGATGGCGGAAAGCGTGAAGCAGCCATTATCTTACAGCAGAATAGCCAGCATCGTGAGCAGTACCGGCAAAAAACTCAGTACGGATGCCACGATAGATTATGTTGGCTACATGGCTGACACTTGGCTCATTTTGCCGTATAAGAATTTGTTCGGAAAGTTGCAGGACAAGGAATCCAACCGCAAGTATTATTTTACGGACAATGGTTTGCTTCATCTTTTTCTTGTAGATGCAGACACTTCGTTGCTGGAAAACATAGTTGCCGTCACGCTCAGGCGGAAATATGGTGACGGCAGCTATTTCTGGAACAGCAGGAATGCCGAGGTGGATTTTGTGATTCCTGAAGAAGAATTGGCCATACAGGTTTCCTACTCTATGGCAGATCCCGATACTTTCCGGCGAGAGACAGATGGACTGATCAGGCTTTCTTCTGTCCAGAATGTCAAGCGGATGATTGTTGTGACAAAGGACGAGGAGGATATTGTGGAGAAGGATGGTTGCCGCATAGAAATAATCCCTCTATGGAAATGGCTGCTGGAATTCTGATTACTTGAATGCACCAGCATCTGAATCGTAGTTGTTGATGTTCTTCCGGATGGTCTTCTTCTTTCCGGAGAAGAAGTTGTAGCTGACACCCAGCATCAGCATGCGGCGATTATCCTTGATGATGTGCTGTTCCGTCTGGTTCATAATCGGATTGTCGAACGACTGGCTCTCGTACTTGGCTGGAGCAAACATCCACATGCCATAGAGCGAGAAACGCCAGGCTCCCTTCTGGTAAAAAGCAGAGAATTCACTCTTGGACTCATCCGCCTTGCGATAGTCCAAGACTGCCATCTTCGAAGGAATATTTCCATGGTAAGATGCTCCCCAGTTTCCCTTCCGGAAGTCGATGCCATATTTGAAAGGACACCACCAATAACAATGGTGACCATAGGAATTGCTGATTACCTCTCGTTCAAAACCTCCACCCACCATCAGTTTCAAAACCTCGTTCTTGAACGGCTTGAACTGAAGATAATAGTCTGTGCCATAATGCCAATAGAAACTGCCGTTTTCATAGGTAGAAACAATACAGCGCCGGTCGTTCACCGTAGTCCAATAATAATAAGGTGTAATTACCTTGTCATTATAGATTACATAAAGTGCTACTTGCAGGTAGAGCATCGCATCATTATAGGTGTATCTGAATATCGGCCCGCATTCCATCGTAGCCTTTACATTCGGGTTGCCCTGCTTCATCAGTCCGGGGATGACAATCGTCATGTTCTCGCTCAATGTTGAGATGGCGGGGTAATTGGTGCCGCTGGACGATAGCAGCTGCAACGAACCGTTCTTCAGCTTATAAGATAAATACAGCAACGGAAGAATATAGTTGTTGTTATAGGTGAGATCCTGATAGCTCTGGGTTCTCCATGTGCTCTTAACGCCTATACGATAGGTAAACTTGCCGATATGGTTCTGGTATTGGGCATAAACCGTATTGATCTTGATGCATGAAGAATACTTGGATGGCTCATAGCCGGAAAGGATATTGCGCACATTATAGTCGCTCCACTTATTCCAGGTATAAACTCCTGCCGATAGCTCTCCCTGCTCCCATTCTTTGGTATAATCTGCTACACCTATCATGGAATAGATGTGGCTTCTGGAGTGCATGTCGTCATCGGTCAAGATGCTATCCGTGTCGGCAGTCCATTGCCGATTGAGCATTTGCTGCCTGGTGTTGAAGTAAGAGCCGAGCACATCCACATCGAGAGTCTGCTTATGGGCAAACTGCTTGCTGAGATAGAGATCTACTGCAGGTTTCACGTAATCCACAATATCCTTCGTGTTTCCGAACCCATCCTGCCAAGCCTTGTTTCCTTGCGTTGCAACCTCGCTATTTCCCCGGTTGAACTTATGTGACAATTCTGGCGAAAAGGTGACCTGGAAGGTTACGTCATCTGGCTTGCTGTAAGCATACTTCAGGTTGAACTTGTTGTCGGTATAGCCAAAACGCTTGTGCAGATGGTAATCATAGACAGCCTGCTGGTCGTCAAGTGTAATGGAATACTGGTTGTCTTCTATCCAGTCACGATAGTTTCTCACGTTGATGCTGTAATCGAAGGAAAACAGATGATTGCCCTTGTTGTACTTGAAATACACATTGTCATCGCTAAACCCTGTGGTCAAGGCACTGGACACATCAAAACCGGTAGTATAACCCGTATCAAGCGGCTTGGTAATGATGTTCATCAAGATGCCCACATCGCCGTATCTGATAGGAGGATCTTCGTAGTATTCCACCTTTTTTATTTTGTTGGCGGCAATAGCCTTCAAGTCGTTCTCGCTCGTCATCGGCACGTTGTTGATGAGAATCTTGATGGATTTGCCGGTCATACTGGATGTCTTGCCGGTCATCGGATCGGTATAGATTCCCGGGAGTGTTCCCAGAAGATCCTGTGAATGGCGTGAGTTCTTGATCTGTTCGTCAGAGAATGTATAAGAGGCATGGTCGCCGTGGTCGATACGCAGCTTGCCCTTTACTTCCACCTTGCCCAGTTGATAGGCATTCGCCTGCATCCTCACATTTCCGATGCGGGCAATAGGTACCAGTTTGCAAATCGTCTTGTAGCCTACGAACGAAACCTTCATGAGGGCCTGCTTCTGCTGGCAGG
>USJD01000149.1 GCA_900554835.1 uncultured Prevotella sp.
TGCTTAACTCTATACTTTAAGAGAACAAAGCTATGAGTTGCGACCCATAAAACTATGAGTTGTCACCCACAAAACTATGAGTAAGGAAGTTTAACTACTTTCAATCTGAAAGCACATTTCAAACATTTCCTTATCACACCCCCAAATTTGGCAGTATCAGAGAAAAGTTGTATCTTTGCACGGAATTCCATCCATTCCTTCCATTCCATCCATATCTACCATACCTTCTAACACCTTCCATACCGCTCCTTCCATGCCATCCCCATAACTTCTTCCATGCCATCCCCACAACTCCTTCCGCCCAGTTTCAGCACACGTCTCTCCATCCGAAGTATTAAAAGGAAAAAGATAAAAAAGGTATGGCTTTTCGAGTTATTTTTTGTACTTTTGCAGCCGAAAAGGCATAAAGCAAACAAAAACTCAAAAAGAAAGGAAATAACAATGAAGAAAATATTATACTTTGTGGCAGCCCTGGCTGCTACATCCTTTATCACTACGATGGGTACCAGCTGCAAGTTTGCACCCGACCAGCATGACGGCGACACGGTAGCTGCCAGCGAGTTTTACCCGATAGATACCTCTGCGGCTCATGCCAAGAAGATGGCGAAGATTGCTGCCATCAAGAACGGAAAAGACAGTGTAGGCATCTATTATGTGGGCAGCAATTCTACCAAAGACCTCATCGAGCTCGTATCCTATCCTTCACGCCGCGACACGATGATGTACAGCAAGACCCGACACATCAAGGTGAAGGGAAATGCCGACATCAACCACGTGGTTCGTGTAGACTTCTATCTGCATAACGGCAAGGATTCACTGGTGAAGTATGTGGAGGAAGTGGAGCTCAAAACAAATCATTAAGCACCACTTCATTCTGGGCTATGCCCGAATACATATTCCGCTGAAGACCATAACTGCTGATAAACGTCAGCTGTATTGACTTTCGGGTCTTCGTTTCCTCCATAAAGCGGACGATTTTGTTTCTCAGAATCTTCTCGTAATCCTTATTGATGGCAAACTCACTTTCCGAAAACTTCATTTCGCAAAGATTGATGGTATTGTCACCACGCTCTATCACCATGTCTATCTGGGCTGCCCGCTCCGCCAACCCGGCATCACTCTTGCTTCTCCAGGAATACAACTGGGTAGCCACACCAGAAATTCCCAACCGCTGCTTCACCTGGTCGATATGATTCATCGCCAATATCTCGAAAGAGACTCCAGCCCAGGCATAAAAACGGGGCGTACGCTGCAACTTACTCCAGTACAGAAGATTACGGAATGAGCTATCGCGCAGGAAACGGAAATAGAACAAGGTGAAGAAATCTACCAACTGATAGAGAGACTTTCGGGTGGAGCATCCGTAGTTGACATATTTTCTGATGAAACCGCAGGATTCCAGATTGTCGAGAATCGTGGTCAACGATTTGCCCGACTTCATCCCGGTGGCATCGGCTATTTCCGAGCGCATCATACCATAACCACGCTCGTTCAGGCATTCTACCACCTTGACGTATGCCTCAGAATCCTTGAACAAAGAGCGATAGAGAATCGTAAACTCATTGTACAACTGCCCATTGGGATTGAACAGCAAACGGTCTATATTCTGAGCCAAACTTAATCGCTCATCCAAAAGGTTCAGATAATATGGGATTCCTCCCAATATCATATAAAGTTCAGCCAGTTCATATCTGGACAACATCATCCCCTTAGTATTCAGGAATGCTTCCGACTCGCCAAGAGAAAAAGGCTGAAGGAAAAGGCGATGGGTAAGGCGACCATAAAGTCCGCCATGGTTATTGATGAGCTTATCCATCATCCAGGAAGTAGCAGAGCCGCAGACTATCAGAACGATGTCACGACGTGCAGAGGCCCACCCATTCCAGAAATGCTCCAAGGCTGAAATAAAATTAGAGCCCGCAGTATCCATCCAAGGCAGTTCATCGAGAAAAACCACCTTGCGCTCTATCCCGTTTAAAGAATCGAGATAAGTGATAAGCATTTCGAAAGCATCGAGCCAGTCGTGGGGAACAGAGGTTACATTCCTGTCGTAACGTCGAAGTGTATAAAAGAAGTTTTTCAGCTGTTCCTGTGTGTTTCCGCCAGCCAATCCTGATGACTGAAACACCATTTCCTGCTCAAAGTATTCGCGCACAAGAAACGTTTTACCCACTCTGCGGCGTCCACATACAGCTACAAATTCCGACTGCTTTGACTCATAAATACGCGCCAGAGTATCTTGTTCACTCTTTCTGCCGATAATATTATTCTTCATCTTCTTTTTCTCCTTCTTTAGTATCTTACCGTCTGCAAAAATAATAAGAAAAAATCGATTATTGGCTAATTTAAATATACTTTTTAGCCAATAACACTTATTTTTAAATATTATTGGCTAAAACAAATGGTATATTTAGCCAATAACAACAAAACAAGCACTAAAAAAGGCTAGCGCTTATCAGAAACGCCAGCCTTTTTCGTATTTTATCTAACCTGAATTTTTAATCGCTTAATAGCCTATAAACTATCAACTAATCATAAAATCCCGGCTGCTTGTACTCGATACCGAGTTCATCATCCACGGTAGCAATCACGCCCTGAATCTGACCCATGGCAAACATACGGCCCAAGAGGGTGTAACCGGCATTGTGGCCGTGGTTGCTCTCATCGAATACGCCGCCTGGCTCATCGGTGAAGGTCATACCATGATCTACTCGCATAGGCAATCTGCGACCAGAATTGCACTTGCCCTCCTGCTCTGCCTTCTCGAAGATGCGGCAAAGTTCAATGAGATGGCCACGACCACCTAAGTGGGAAGCCTCTGTGAAGTTGCCGTTAGGGAAGATATAGCAAGAGCGCAGATGAACAAAGTGGGTGCGGTCAGCAAACTGTTTAGCCATTGCCACACAGTCGTTGTGCTCACCGGCAGAGAATGAACCTGCACAGAAAGTCAGACCGTTGTGCTTATTTGGTACAGCATCCAACATCCACTGGATATCCTCTGCACGACCAATGATTCTTGGCAAACCGAATACCGGATAAGGAGGATCATCAGGGTGAACACACATATTGATGTCGTACTCATCGCAGATAGGCATGATAGCCTCCAGCCAATACTTCATGTTCTCCTGCAACTTCTTCTTGTCAATGCCATCATAAAGTTTCAAGAGATCGCGGAACTTCTGTACAGGAGCAGCATCACCCTCGCTGAAATTACCCGATACAAAACCTTGGGTCTTGATGATAATGTTCTCTACCAAAGCATGATCCTGCTCTGGCGTAGAAGTCTTCTTGATTTCATCAGCCTCAGCCACGAGGTCTCTACCCCACTTATGCTCCTTAGAGAACTCGGCCCAATCCTCACGAGCGCCTTCACGCTGAAGGATATAGATATCGAAATAGGCAAACTCGCCCCAGTTCATATAAAGGTTGTTGGCTCCGTTAGGATTGTCGTGAGACAAATCGGTACGTGCCCAATCCAAAACCGGCATAAAGTTGTAGCAGATGCACTTGATGCCTTCCTCACCCAGGTTGCGGAGACTCTCCTTATAAACCTCAATCTGATGATCACGGTCAGGACCGCCATATTTCAAGGTTTCAACCACTGGCAAAGACTCTACCACGCTCCATTTCATACCGTAAGACTCGATGTACTCCTTGAGCTCATGAATCTTCTCGCGTGTCCAAACCTCGCCCAGAGGAACATCGTGCAATGCAGTAACGATGCCCTCAACTCCTATCTGTTTCAACTGTGCAAGAGTAATCTTATCCTTCTTGCCAAACCAGCGCCATGTTCTTTCCATATATATTATATAATGTATAAGTTTGAAAATGAATTATCTTGCAGAAACATACTTATGCAAGGTCTCTCTTACAGCACCCTTGCCGGCGAAGAGTTCCTTCACCATGCCTTCAATCTGCTCACCGAAGCCAGCCTCGTAGAGATCAAGACCGAATACGTCCTTGCGGGTATAGAGATTCTTCAGGCAAGAATAGTCCTGATCTGCCTTGCCTACCTCCAGAGGAGCCACGATGGCCTGGAGTTCTGCCAACAATGGGTCGGAAGAAGGCTCGAATGGTTTCAGATTGTCATCCAAAGCCTTGAGATAACGGGCATAACCAGCTAATACCAATGGAATCAACACGAGATTACTCTTGTCGAGACCGCGGTCGATATACTTCTTGATAGTCTCACCGAAACGGATAGAGAGTTTCTGGCTGGTATCGGTAGCGATACGCTGAGGAGCATCTGGCATGAATGGGTTAGGCAGACGCTTGTTGATAACAGTGCCAATAAACTCGTATGGGTTCAATACACCTGGATCTGTAACCACTGGCATCGCCTCGATATAGCCTATCTTCTGGATGAAGGCACGCAGATCCTCATCAGCCATCTCGGCAGAAATCAGGGTGTAGTCGAGCATGCAACCATAGATTGACATAGCAGTATGCAGCGGGTTCAGACAGGTGGTTACCTTCATGGTCTCAACCTCATCCACAGTCTTGCGGGTGGTATAGAGTGCACCGCCCAACTCCAATGGTGGACGACCATTGGTATAAGTATCCTCACAAACGAGATACTGCACTTCCTCAGCATTGACGAAAGGAGCTGTAAAGGTATGCTTTTCGGTGATGATGGTTTCGTTGTCCTCAAAGCCATCCTCTGCCAGCATCGCCTGCACCTTCTCATGAGGACGTGGAGTAATCTTATCAATCATAGACCAAGGGTATGTAACCTTGCTGCTGTCGTTGATATAATCCAAGAAGCCTGCCTCAACGATGCCGTCCTTTACCCAACGCTCAGCATAAGCCTTCACACCAGCCTTCACGTGGTCGCCATTGTGAGAACAGTTGTCAGTAGATTGAAGGGTGACAGGCAACTTACCAGCCTTGTATCTTTCATAAAGAAGGGCAGTCAACTTACCCATAGCAAATACTGCATCAAGACCGCGAGCTAAGTCTGCATCATTGAAAGAATATCCTTTCTCGGTGATAGTGAAAGTTACCATCTGCAGACTTGGTGCCTGAAAGATCTGAACCAAGCGAGCCCAATCCTCACCAAACTGCTTATCAGCCTTGAGGCTCTCTGTGATAGAAGCGATGACCTTCTTCTCAATCGTACCATTAGACTGGAGACTGACGAGAAGAGAGAGGTTGTTGTATGGGCGATAAGCCTTGTCGATAATCTCATAGTCAAAGCTTTCGGCCACGATGACACCACGATCGTACTTGCCCGTATTGAGTGCGTCGTTGAGAATAGCCGCAGGGAAGGCACGGAAGATGTTACCTGCACCAAAGTGAACCCAAGTAGGCTCGTCATGAGTCTTCTTGGCTACAGCAGCGATGTCATACTGAGGAAGCTGATAACCTTTCGCCTCCCATTCTTCAGCATTAAAATTGTTAGAAAGAATGTCGTTTAGTTTCATATTGAAATCCTTTTGATATTGTTTTATGTATATTTACTCCTATATATTATGTACCATTATTACGTATATATGGATACATATACTCATCATTCATCGTCAAAGCAACACATTACATATCGGATTGACTTGGGCAAAAGTACAAATTAAATCGGAAAATCATTTCTTTTTCTGAGATTATTTTCGAAGTTTGCACGATTTACCATGCAAATTGAACAATTTGAAATGTTTCTGTTACAAGAGATTAAACAACCATGCATCAAAAGTACTGCAAGACACTCCCTTCGTGGAAGAAAAACAACCCACAAAAAACGCTTTTTATTCTTCCAAAGCCTTCAGTTGCTTCTTCGGAGTTACACCGAGTCCTTTCAGACTTTCTACCCTTCGCATGACATTTCCGGCACCATCATAAAGTTGCTTTTTAGCCTTATCAAAGGTTCCTGAGAGTCTGGTAATCAAATCGCCAATACCGGTAAAAGTATCTTCAAAGACAGCAACTTTATCATATAAATCGGCAGCAGTCTTAACAATTTTCTCCACGTTCTTATTCTGGCGATCATATTGCCAGAGATTATAAGCGAGTTGTAGCGCCATCAAGAGGTTGCTTGGAGAGATGATAATGATTTTCTTCTGATAAGCATAACGGCTCAACTCCGGTTGTTGTCTCATAGCAGCGATATAACTGGTTTCATTCGGAATGAACATCAGTACAAAACCGATGGCATCCTCTACCAGTTTGGAATAATCTTTCTCCGCCAATTCATCAATATGCTTGCGAACACTCTGTGCATGTGCCTTCATCAATCTGTCTCGCTCAGAATCATCCTCAGCAGCAAGGGCATCCGTATAGGCAGTAAGCGAAACCTTAGAGTCGATGACCACACTTCTTCCTTCAGGGAATCGGACGATGACATCCGGGCGGAAATTCTTACCATTCTCGTCCTTGGTGTTTTCCTGGATAAAGAACTCCTCGTCTTTTCTCAATCCACTATTCTCCAGGATGGTTTCCAAGACCATTTCTCCCCAGTCACCCTGCATCTTACTATCTCCCTTCAAAGCCTTAGTGAGATTGGCTGCATCAGACCCAATCTTTGAAGTTTGCTCTTTTAGGCTCAATACAGCCTGCTGCTGTTCCTGCTGAAAAAGTTTCATCGTAGCCTCGAAGGTGTTCTGGAGTTCCTTTTTGTTCACTTCGTTCTGGGTTTTACTCTCCTCCACCGATTTCTTGAAATCAGCAAACTGTTCCTTGATTGGTTTCAGAAGTTCATCCATCTGCAGACGGTTGTTTTCCTGCAAAGCCGATTGCTTGGCAGCCAGTTGTTCTGCTGCTACCCGCTGCTGCTCAATATTCATCCGCTGCATTTCTTGCTTGAGGTTTTCCAGTTTCTGCGCCCACTGCTGGTCGCTCTCTGCCCGAAGTTTCGCAGCATACAATCGTTCATTCTCCATTTGAGCTTTCAAGGAATGAATCTCAGAAACATGAGAATCCTTCAAACCTTGAACCTCTACAGCATGAGATTGTTTCAAGGATTCAACCTCAGAAGCATGATGCAGATTGCTCTGTTCTATGTTAGACTGCAGCACCTGAGCCTTCGCTACAAGTTGAGTTTTTTCCTCTCCCGCCTTCTTGACTTCCATCAGCTTGCCCACAAAGAACCCGATGGCAAGTCCGATGACTATTCCTACTATTATTTCCATTTATCTTATTAAAAATTATTCAAAAATCAGTTTCTCCGTTCTATCAGCCAGAAAAAGAGGGATATTGATAAAGGAATCATCCCTTTTGAGATTAAGCATCGAATATCTGATGCGCAAACGAGGAGAATACTTTTTGTTATACTCTATCAAACTACGCCCCGTTACACTTGTACCCGACTTCACTTCTACCGGAATAACTTCCAAACCACGCTGAACAATAAATTCCACTTCAGCTTTATTACCAGAAGCCCAATAATGTGAACAATTAACACCATTAGCCACTAAACTCTGAAGAATATAATTCTCCGCCAAAGCGCCCTTATACTCCTTAAACATAGGATTATCAACCAGATAAGCCTCAGAGTTCAAATCAGCAAGCACTCTCAACAATCCCACATCAAGACTATAAATCTTGAAGATACCTAAATCTTCATACGACTTTAAAGGAACTTGCGGAGTAGAGCACAAACTTACCTTATATATCAATCCCGCATTTTGAAGCCATGTCAGAGCATCCTCATATTCCCGCGCTCTCGCACCAGGGCGAACCAACTGATAAACAAACTTTCTATTTTCCTTAGCCAACTGCGACGGCAAAGACTGCCAAACATGCGAAATTCTATTAGCCAGTAAAGGTGTAGCATGCTTCACAAAATCCAAGGAATAATCTTGCAAGATATTACGGAGAGTAGTTTCTACACCACTCAAATCTTTCTCTATCATCTTCATTGCCGCAGCTGGCATTCCACCTGAAATACGATAGGCTGTAAAAGCCTGAGAAAGTCTATCAAAAAACACATCAGGAAGAGGTTCCAAGCTATCTATTGACATATAATATTGGTAAAGTCGCTCATCTCGTTGTTCCAAAAACTCAGAAAAAGTGACAGGATACATATTTATATGGTCAACCTTTCCCACAGGAAACGAAAAACCCTGATGACCAAAAGCTAATCCTAAAAGCGAACCAGCACAAGCCACAACATACTCAGGCGTTTTTTCGCAGAAATATTTCATTGCACTAATGGCTTCCGGACAGTCTTGTATCTCGTCAAGAATAAGCAAAGTTTTCTGAGGTAAAATAGGCTCAGGAGTAAGATAAGACAATTGCTCGATGATTTGCAGCGGGTTCTTGGTCTTGCGAAAAATATCGCAGACTCCCTCTTCTTCATCAAGACTAAAATATGCGCAATACTCAAAGCCTTCTTCTCCGAATTTCTTCAGCACAGAAGTCTTTCCAACTTGTCGAGCTCCCAGCATCATCAATGGCTTACGGTCTTTCTTAGCTCTCCATTGTTTTAATTCTTGTATAATCGTTCTATTAAACATTTTTTAGCATCTCCATCGCTAAAGTGAGGGAAACGTGTGGATTTACACATTTTTAATACCTCTTTTGTGTAATTCTCCACATTTTCCACACTTGAACATATCTTTGCAATCGCAAAAATACTAAAAAAACAGCAAGCGAACAAGTTTTATCCTTGTTTTCACATGATTTTTAACCAAATTTATCGGTTAACCGATTGCCACTGATAAGTATCCGTACAATGGATATTGACCGTCTGGTCTGCTATCACATCGCTGCAGAACAGACCGTTTGGAACAAAGTTAATACAAAAAAATGAAAAACAAGTAGAATGATGAGATTAAATGAAATAAATGTTGTATTTTTGCATTATCTTTGTATAAGATAAGCTGCACTCGGCAATTTGAAAACAAGTTTTCATTGCGCTCATTTGC
>USJD01000150.1 GCA_900554835.1 uncultured Prevotella sp.
TGTAGGAACATTTAGTATTAACAAATAAAACGTTACGATTATGGAGGCTTTATTAACTTTGGCATTTGCCGGTTGGCTCGGCAAGAAAACCGTGGAAGCGGTAGTTGGTGGTGGAAATAAAAAGAAAAGAAGACGCTCTAAGACCAACTGGGATAGACTAAGCTATTCCCAGAAGGCTTGGCTTCATGACCATTCACTATAGTTTAATGGCAAATCCTGTAGTTTAAATTGCAAAATCATTATATATAAGGTTCAACGCTCCTGGTTCGAGAGAATCAGGAGTTTTTTGTTTGTAAGCCATTAAAACTCATAAAAGTTTGGAGATTAGAATTATTTGTCGTACTTTTGCAGCGGAATAAATTTAATAAAGTCCCTTTGTGGCATAAATTATGTGTAAGGTATCAGAAGAGACAATCCTCAAGGCTAACGAGAGGATGAGAAAATATAAGATAGGGCAGAACAACAAGAATGTCTCACCTATGGGGTTTACCTTGGAAACTCAAGTCCAAGGTAAGACCTATAGTCAAACATTTACAGAAAATAGCATTAATGCCATCTTTGAACGTGTACTAAGCAATAGGCAGCATGGCAAAGCACTATAACTTCATTTATGAGGAATTGGTAAGGTATGAGGGTGACTTGGTAGGACGTGTTGCCTACTCACTGTATAAAAGGGAAAAGATTGCTTTTATAGAACAATAGAGTAGGATGTAGGGGAGTAATCCCCTACATCTACTCTATTTTCCCTGCCCAGGCAAGAATTTTTGCTTGCCCACGCAGAAAATCATCCCTGCCTATGCAGCTGCTTCTGCTTGCCTGAGCGGGAAACAATCGGTCGTGCGATATCTTTCTTATTTGTTGTATTTTTTGAGGGCATCCCTTACCATCTTTCCCCAAGGCTTGATCAGGTCAGGAGTCCAGTTGCCTGTGGCTTTTGCCCTTGGCAATATCATGGAGCAGGTTTCGTCCTTGTCTGAAACAGACCAGTTTACCCAACTCACCTTGTTCTTTTCCATGACATCAAGCCATTTCTGATATTCATCTGGAGCAAGAGGACCATTGCCTGAAGCTTCCATGCCTGCACATTCTGAAACGAAGACAGGTAATCCACTCTTTACGGCAGCTTCCAGTTTGTCACGGAGATAGTCTTTATGGGTTGCGGCATAGAAGTGGAGGGTGTACATCACATTGCTGACTCCCTCAATCGGACTTTTAGCCACGAGGTCGATGTCCTGATCCCAATGAGGGCAACCCATGAGGATGATGTTGTCCGGGTCGTATTTGCGGATTTCGTCGATGATGGTCTTGGCATATACCTTGAGGTCTTCCCATTTGTCTTCTACAGGTTCGTTATAGAGTTCATAGATGACATGAGGATATTTACCATATTTCTGAGCCATGGAGGCAAAGAAGGCTTTGGCTTCCTCGGTGTGCATCTTGTGAGCATGCCAGTCGATAATCACGTAGGTATTGTTCTTGATGGCGGCATCCACTACGTTGGAAATGCATTTCAGGGCAAATTCAGGGTTCTCCAGATAGTTGTCTTCGATTTGGATGCCCATGGCAGCACGGATAATATTGGCGTGCCAGTCGTTAGCCAGCCATTTTACGGCATCTTTATTGTAGAAACGAGGCCAGATGTTGTGCCATCCCAGGCTCACGCCTCTCAATACGACAGGGTTTCCGTTTTCGTCGCAAAGTTGCGCTTCTTTCACTTGCAGTTGTCCCCATTGTTTTACGGGATTTGCTGCATTCAGATTAGCCATGCAGAGCAAGGCTACCAGTAGGGTTAATAGTTTCTTCATTATATTCTGTTTATTTAAAATTGTATGCTATTCTGCAAATCTACGATAATTCTTTGGTTTCTCCAAGAAAACAGATTGCTTTTTTACTTGTATGAAACAAAACAGGACGTACTTCTTTGCGAAGCACGTCCTGATAGTATAAAATGTTTCTTGTTTGCTGAACTTATTGGATTGGCTTATCCGAACAGTTGGAGGGTGTAGAGATAAATCACTGCGGCTGGAATTGCCATGAGTGAAGAATCGAAACGGTCGAGCATACCTCCGTGTCCTGGAAGAATATTTCCACTGTCTTTCACGCCGATGGTGCGTTTGAAGAGGCTCTCTACCAAGTCGCCCCATGTGCCAAATACAGCGACTACCAAACCTAATCCCATCCACTCAGGGATGTTCAAGGTATGCAGGGTTTCTCCTGAATTGGCAAAGTAACCGACGATGGCTGCGGCAATCAGTACGAAGATACCTCCACCGATGCTTCCTTCCCAACTCTTGGCAGGGCTGATGCGAGGGAAGAGCTTGTGCTTTCCGAAAAGAGAGCCACTGCAATAGGCACCTGTATCATTGGTCCAGAGGAAGATGAATACGCTCAGCGGTAAGAGCATGTCGTAATGTATCTGTCCGTCTTCTGCTGATACTTCAAATGCCAATACGTTGATGAGCGAGAATGGGAGAGCGATGTACATCTGTGAAAGCATCGTGTAAGCCCAGTCGCCAACAGCATTCTTATTGCCTGTATATAATTCATAGATGAAGAGATATACAATCGTGAAGATGTATGGGATGAAGACTACGAAATTGTAGCCTGTAACACCCGTACGGAATCCAGCTACGGCAAGGAAGAAATATACACCTGCTACGGTAGAAATGAAACGGTTGACGCAAACGTCTTCTATCTCATTGTTGACTAACCCGCAGTATTCCCAGATACTCAGACCAGTGATCAGAGCGAAGAGGAGTACCATTGCTCTCGGTTGCAGGAAACATGAAACCATACAGCCGACGAAGAGTACGCCGGTGATGGTTCTGATGATAAGGTTCTTTTGTTTGTCTGTCATGACTTTTTGGTATTAATTATTATCGTCCTGCTTGTCCTCGGCATGACTTTCGTCCTGCTTGTCTTCAGCATTCTTGTTGTTTTCCTCATGCTCCTTGATAGCAGCCTGTACCTCTGGAAGTTCCTTGACGGTGTCATCGATCTTAGGCTGCTCGTCCTCCATGATTTCCTGAGAACGGCTCATCCAAGGGCGCTTGCCGAAGATCTTTTCTACGTCTTCTGCCATGATGACCTCTTTCTGTATCAGGAGTTCTGCCAGCGCATTGTGACCCTCCTTGTGTTCCATCAGAATGTTCTTGGCACGGGTATATTGCTCGTTCACCATCTTGAGTACCTCCTCATCGATTTCTCTTGCTGTTGTTTCAGAGTATGGGCGCTGGAAAGAGTATTCGCTCTGATTGTAGTAGCAGATGTTTGGTAATGTCTTACTCATACCGAGATAAGCCACCATGCCGTATGCACTCTTGGTAGCACGCTCCAGATCGTTCATCGCACCAGAAGAGATATGTCCTGTAAACAGTTCCTCTGCTGCACGTCCGCCCATCAGCGAGCACATCTCGTCGAGCATCTGCTCCTTGGTGGTAATCTGTCTTTCCTCTGGCAAATACCATGCTGCACCCAAAGCCTGTCCGCGAGGTACGATGGTAACCTTGATGAGCGGGTTGGCATACTGGCAGAACCATGAGATTGTGGCATGACCAGCCTCATGCAATGCGATGCTGCGCTTTTCATCTGCAGTCATCACCTTGGTCTTCTTCTCCAGTCCACCTACGATACGGTCAACAGCATCGAGGAAGTCCTGCTTGCATACAGCCTTCTTGTCGTGGCGTGCAGCGATGAGGGCTGCCTCATTACAAACATTGGCGATATCTGCACCCGAGAATCCTGGAGTCTGACGAGCCAGGAGATCGATATCTACTGTTTCGTCTATCTTGATTGGTTTCAGATGAACCTGGAAGATGGCCTTACGCTCGTTCAAGCCAGGCAGATCAACGTGGATTTCACGGTCGAAACGTCCGGCACGGAGCAGGGCACTATCCAGCATATCAACACGGTTGGTAGCTGCAAGGATGATGACACCACTGTTGGTACCGAAGCCGTCCATCTCTGTCAGGAGGGCATTCAGGGTATTCTCACGTTCATCGTTACCGCCCATGGCTGGGTTCTTGCTGCGGGCACGACCCACGGCATCAATCTCATCGATGAAGATGATGCTTGGCGCCTTTTCCTTCGCCTGTCTGAAGAGGTCGCGAACACGGGATGCACCGACACCCACAAACATTTCAACGAAGTCGGAACCGCTCATAGAGAAGAATGGTACACCCGCTTCACCGGCTACAGCCTTTGCCAGGAGTGTCTTACCTGTTCCCGGAGGACCCACGAGGAGTGCTCCCTTAGGAATCTTACCACCCAGGTCGGTATATTTCTGTGGGTTTTTGAGGAACTCCACGATTTCCTCCACTTCCTGTTTGGCACCTTCCTGTCCGGCCACGTCCTTGAAGGTAATACCTAATGTATTTCCCTTTTCATACATGCGTGCTTTGCTCTTGCCGACATTGAAGATGCCACCGCCAGAGCCGCCCATGCCACCGCCCATTCTTCCTGATACCCACCAGATGAGGAGGAAGAAGATGATGAGTGGGGCGAAGTTGATCAGGAGACTGATGAAGTCGTTGCCTTTCTCGTTGACATAGTTGTAAGACTTGATTTTCTTTGCCTTCACCATGTTGTCGAGATATTTGTCAACTTCGTCTATTGAACCATACTGCACTTCAACATAAGGAGCAGGTCCTACGTTCTTCGCACTGGTATGATATACATCTCTGATATGATTTGGGGCAACGTACACTTTCAGATTGCCGTCGTTCTTATTGGCAGTAACGCTCAGTACGTATCCCTTTTCGATGTATTCCTTGAATTCAGTGTAAGTAGCTTTTTTGTTTGCACTTCCACCTAATGCATCACCACCACCATTCAGAAAGACAACTATCAAACTGATGAGGATGATGACGTAAAGCCAGCTCATATTGAACCGAGGCATCTTTGGCGGTTTTCCTCCGCCATGATTGTTCATTCTGTTTCCTTGTTCCATATCTTCTGATATTATATGAATCCTATATCGTGTATAAAACTATAGTATGGTAGTCTTACACCTTATTATATTTATACCTTAATTATATATATATTAATTATATAATATGTCAACTCCGGATAAAGGAAGTTGTTCCGCTGATTAGTCGAGGTCAGGAATCTCTGTCAGGTTGGCGTCTTCCCAGAGGTGCTCCAAATCATAGAACTGTCTAACTTCTGGTTGGAAGATATGCACAAGTACATCCACGAAGTCGATAGCAACCCACTGGTCATTTCCCAATCCCGCAACATTTGCAGGTTTCTCTCCCAGGTTTTTTCTGCAGAAATCGCCTACAGATTCAGCGATAGCTTCCACCTGTGATGGAGAGTTGCCCTGACAGATTACGAAGTACTTGGCGATAGTACCATCGATGTGTGTCAGGTCGGCAATCACAATTTTACTACCTTTTTTTTCCTGTATTCCTTCTTTAATAGTCTCTACTAATTGTTTTGTTGTATTCATTGATGATTTTCTATTAATTGTCTCGTTTATGTTTTTTCTTTATAAAAGCCTTGCAAAGATACGCTAAATACATGGAAAAACCCCGAAAAACGATAAAAATTGAGATTTTTTAGAAAAAAGACGCTGATTTTTTTGGTAATTCAGAAAAAAGTAGTACCTTTGCACTCGCAATTATGATTAATGCTCATAATGATTGCTAAGACATTGGGATATGGTGTAATGGTAACACTACAGATTCTGGTCCTGTCATTCCTGGTTCGAGTCCGGGTATCCCAACTTAATTGGTTAAACTGAATGGCATCTTCATTATGGAGGTGCTTTTTTTATGCATTCATACGAGAAAATATTAATCCCTTAGTGTTTCTGCAAGAAGAACACTAAGGGATTCTTTTTTATAGGCTTTTTCTTGTATGATATAAAGCACTGAACTTCTTCTTGTTTCAGGTTTTTCAGAAGTCCGCTTTCCTTTCTATAAATATTTCCTTTCCTGATAAAGGATGTGTAAACCTGATAGACTCGGCATGGAGGTAGAGGCGGGGTGCCTTTTCGCAGCCATAGAGAGGGTCGCCAAGGATAGGGGCATTCAGTCCTTCCCGGTGGGCACAATGTACACGGAGCTGGTGGGTACGTCCCGTTTGGGGGTAGAGTGCGAGGCGGAGATGCTGGTTGTTTCCTGCGTTTCCAAGAATTTTGTATTCCGTAATCGCTTCCTTTCCCTGTTCATGATTTACAATCTGGCGTGGACGGTCGAGATAGTCGGGCATCAGAGGGAGAGAGAGGATGCCTTCTGGTTGGATACTTCCTTCTTTCGCACATACGATGGCTACGTATTTCTTCTGTATCTGATGACTTGCGAATTGTTCCTGCAGCCGATGGTAGGCAAACTCTGTTTTGGCAATCACCATGAGCCCGCTTGTAGCCATGTCCAGCCGGTGTACGATCAAAGGCCCCGTAGCCTCCGGGTATTTCCTTCGCATGATGGAATAGACGGAAGTGACGCCTGGTTCTTTTCCTGGTACGGAGAGCATTCCGGCAGGTTTGCAGATAACGGCAAGTTCCCGGTCTTCATATAGTGTCTCCAGGGTAAGTGGTTGAGATGCATGATTGAGCATCGTGTTGACTTCCGGTAGCATCCAGCGGAGTATCGGTTTGCACTTACCATTGCAGGCTGGATAGAACTGCAGGTGGTGTCTGATTTCCTCTTTCGGACTTTCGCCCCACCAGAACATTGCCATCTGCAGAGGTTTCAGATGATGTCTGAAAGCATACTGGAGCAGTTTGGGTTCGCAGCATTCTCCGCTTCCGGCAGGAGGAACCATCTTCAGTGCAGCTCTTTTGGAGAGGAGAGACAGGTTCGGCTGGTCTTCCAATGCTGTATCTCTGAATATTTCCAATAGGTCTTTTTCTTCTCCTTGGGCATTGAGCATTCTGAACTGCGCGAACAGCCATTGTTGCAGGGCATCAGAGAGTTGCTTGCGCAGTTGCTTGAGTCTGGAAATATTGTTCTGATAGTCTTCGTATTCCGTCTCTAAAGTTGTCTTCTCGGCAAGTGATTTCTTGAGTCGGCGCAGTTCTGCCTTCATGAATTGGCTTTCCTTGGTCATCTCCTGTTCCTCTTCGGCAGAGAGATTACCTTGTTGTCGTCGAAGATTGCGTTGAGCCTTCTTTTCTTTCATCTTTTCCTGAAAACCGGCTATGGCTTGTTGGCGCTGGGAAAGCAGGTCTGCGATGAGTGTCCGGGCCTTCTGCATCCGTTCGTCCTTTTCCAGTCGCAGGATACTTTCGTTGATGCGGGTAATCTCAGCCTCATGGGTCTTGAAATATCCATCAGGCTGCAGGTAGTCGAAAACGGCAGGTACGAAGTCATCCCAGTCGCTTCTGCCTCCTATCTGACCGCTATAGGCAGCCAAGTATCCGCCTTCAACGATGAGTATGCCGAACATTTTTCCCCGGTCGATTTCCTCGCGCCATTCCTTCTTGTTCTCAAGATAGGTCTGCAATTTCTTGCATATCTGTATGCAAAGAGGGTGCGGTTCGTAGTCGAAAGGATTGTTCATCTTTTCGGGAAAGTCAGTTCCTGTAGAGGAAATATGGAAGGGATGTAGTATCATCATTTATTATTTTAGGTGCAAAAGTACATATAATTATTTGTTCCTCCAAAATAAATATTTGAAAAAGTTTGTGTACTTCATCGAAAAGCCTTACTTTTGCAGTCACAAAAAATGAACTGTCACAGAAAAACTGTCGCAAAAGGGATAGACATAAGAGTGTACAGATAATAGAATATGCAGACATAAAAAAGAATAGATGTAAGTATGAATAGAAACAGCAACCTCTTTTATCATCTCGTAGCATTCCTCACCGTAGCAATATGGGGAACCACCTTTGTTTCAACCAAGGTGCTGATGCTGAACGGACTCTCGCCAGCCCAGATCTTTACCATGCGCTTTTCCATCGCATACGTTCTGATGCTGGCTTTCAATCACCGTCGCATCTTTGCCGACTCTTGGAAGGACGAAGCGAAGATGGTGTTGTTAGGCATCACGGGTGGATCACTCTATTTTTTCAGTGAGAATGAGGCGATGAATTTCACCACCACCACCAATACATCCCTTATCGTATGCTCCTGTCCGCTCTTTGCCACCCTGCTGGTAAGGTTGGTATATCGGGATTCAGCCCGCATCAACCTGATACAGATACTTGGTTCTCTTTTGGCTTTTATGGGTATGATCATCGTGGTGCTGAATGGTCGCTTTGTGCTTCATCTCTCTCCTGTGGGCGATGCTCTGGCGTTTACGGCATGTATGTGCTGGGCTATCTATTCCCTGATGATGAAATCGGTGACGGGAAAATATAGTGCTGCCTTTATCACTCGCAAGGTATTCTTCTATGGCGTATTGACGATATTGCCTTATTATCTGATTATACCAGGATTCCCTTCTTGCGAGGTCTTTGCCAAACCTCAGGTGATTGGCAACCTGTTGTTTTTAGGTTGCTTGGCTTCCATGATCTGTTTTCTCACATGGAACTGGTGCATTTCCAAGTTGGGTACGGTAAAGGCCACCAACTGGGTATATTTCAATCCGATCACTACCATGATCTTTGCTTCATGGATATTGGATGAGAAAATCACTCCTTATTTTCTGATAGGTGCCACTTGCATCCTGATAGGCATGTATGTGGCAGACAAAAAAACGGTAGCATAACCTCCAGGAGTTATACTACCGATTCCTTTATTTAGCAGCCAGAACCTCTACTTCTACGAGTGCACCCTTTGGCAACTTCTCTACAGCTACAGCAGAACGTGCTGGGTATGGCTGGCTGAAGAACTCAGCATAAACCTCGTTCA
>USJD01000151.1 GCA_900554835.1 uncultured Prevotella sp.
CTTTTAGCCCTCCTTTGAATACGTGTACCCTATTTTTTGAAGACTGAGTAGTTACTCTTCCCCGCCAATTCCGTTAAAACTTTATAAAACTTCGATATTTTTTCACAGGAAACATGGCTATAACAGAAAAAAGTAGTAATTTTGCACTCCGAATGCTCATGTATGGGCAAATATTACAGAAAAGTTAAGTTCGTTGGGGCTCAAATAAGTGCCGGCACGTTGCAGGACGCCTCGCGGAAAAACCCGTTTATATATTAAATTAATGTACGCAATCGTAGAAATTAACGGTCAGCAGTTCAAGGCTGAGGAGGGCAAGAAGCTCTTCGTACATCACATCAAGGATGTAGAGGCAGGTAAGACTGTTGAGTTCGACAAGGTTTTGCTCGTTGACAAAGACGGCGCAATCACTGTCGGTGCCCCAACTGTAGAGGGTGCAAAAGTAGTAGTAGAAGTTGTGAACCCACTCGTAAAGGGTGACAAGGTAATCGTCTTCAAGATGAAGCGCCGCAAGGACTATCGCAAGAAGAACGGTCATCGTGCACAGTTCACAGAGGTAACAATCAAATCTGTAATCGCT
Organism: uncultured Prevotella sp.; assembly: GCA_900554835.1. Classification (GTDB taxonomy): domain Bacteria; phylum Bacteroidota; class Bacteroidia; order Bacteroidales; family Bacteroidaceae; genus Prevotella. The sequence continues at coordinate 578 of USJD01000151.1, forward strand.
TAAATTAGGAGGAATTAGAAATGGCACATAAGAAAGGTGTTGGTAGTTCTAAGAACGGCCGTGAATCAGCTTCACAAAGATTAGGCGTTAAGATCTGGGGTGGTCAGAGCATCATCGCAGGTAACATCATCGTTCGCCAGCGTGGTAACAAGCACTTCCCAGGTGAGAACGTAGCTCAGGGTAAGGATGATACATTGTATGCTTTGGCAGATGGTATCGTTTACTTCCACAAGGGCCGCAAGGATAAGAGTACAGTTTCTGTTCTCTCTCCTGAGGTTTATGCTGAGAAGACCAAGAAAGCTGACGCTTAAATTTTAAAGTTTTAGAAAAACTTATTCCAAACAAACAACATAGAAGCCTGCATCAGACGATGCAGGCTTTCTTCGTTTCTACACAATAAGCCCATTTGTACTTATTTTTGTCCCGAAAACAACATTTTCTCCCCATTTTATTGCGCTAAAAGAAATATTTTTTGTAATTTTGCCTTCAGTTAGCAAAAAACGTTTACCGTGATTAGTAATTTTAAATAAAATATATATCTTATGCTTACACTTAAACTTATCAGTGAAGAGACTGAACGTGTAGTCAAAGGTCTTGAGAAAAAGCATTTTCCTAATGCTCGTGAGGCCGTAGAGAAAGTATTGGAGTACGACAAAATCCGTCGTGAGGCTCAGCAGAAGCTTGACAACAACAAGCAGCAGGCCAACCAGTTTGCAAAGCAGATCGGTGCTTTGATGAAAGAAGGCAAGAAAGAAGAAGCTGAATCCGCAAAGGCTCAGGTAGCTATGCTCAAGGCTGATGCCAAGGCACTTGAAGAGATTATGGAGAAAGCTCAGAATGATATGACCAACCAGTTGCTCGAAATCCCTAACATTCCTTGCGAGCAGGTACCTGAGGGTAAGGATGCAGCAGACAACGTGGTTGTCAAAGAAGGCGGCGAAAAGCCTAACCTCGGTCCAGATGCTCTCTGCCACTGGGATCTCCTGAAGAAGTACAACCTCGTTGACTTCGACCTCGGTGTGAAGATTACTGGTGCTGGCTTCCCTGTATATATCGGCAAGATGGCCCGTTTCCAGCGTGCGCTTGAGGCTTTCTTCCTGGATGAAGCTCGCAAGAGTGGATACCTCGAGATTCAGCCTCCTTATGTAGTAAATGAGGATTCTGGTCGCGGCACAGGTCAGTTGCCTGACAAAGAGGGTCAGATGTATCATGCTAATCTCGACAACCTCTTCCTTATCCCTACTGCCGAGGTTCCTGTAACCAACATCTTCCGCGATGTTATCCTCGACGAGAAGGATCTCCCTATCAAGCGTTGTGCTTACTCTGCTTGCTTCCGTCGTGAGGCAGGTAGCTATGGTAAGGACGTGCGTGGTTTGAACCGCTTGCACCAGTTTGACAAGGTAGAAATTGTACGTATCGACAAACCAGGTCACTCTTACGAGAGCTTGAACGAGATGCTTGACCACGTAGAGGGTCTTTTGAAGAAGTTGGAGTTGCCATATCATATCCTCCGTCTCTGCGGTGGTGATATGAGTTTCACCTCTTCTATCTGCTACGACTTCGAAACATGGAGTGCAGCACAGGGTCGCTGGTTGGAGGTTTCATCAGTATCCAACTTCGAGAGCTACCAGGCTAACCGTCTCCACTGCCGCTACCGTCATGCAGAGGACAAGAAGATTGAACTTTGCCACACATTGAACGGTTCTGCTCTCGCCTTGCCACGTATCGTAGCAACCATCCTGGAAAACAACCAGACACCAGAGGGTATCCGTGTACCAAAGGTATTGGTACCTTACTGCGGTTTCGAGATGTTGGATGATAAGAACTTCGACTAATCAGATTATGAACATCGATTAATTCAAATATCTGGCTGGGATTCACTGGCCAACAATATTAAGTACGAGGATAACATCGGCTGCATTTCTACAGCCGACGTTATCCTTTTGCTTTTTTATCACGGAACCAAATTATACAAAAACAACTTATAGAGTAAACATAATAACCCAAAATAACCCCATGAACAAGATTATCAAAAAAATACAATATTCAGAGAAGGTATATCGTTTCGACGTAGAAGCACCTTTGATAGCTAAAAGCCGCAAGGCAGGTAACTTCGTCATCATCCGTGTGGATGACAATAGTGAGCGTATGCCTCTGACTATCGCTGATGCAGACATAGAAAAAGGCACCATCACTCTGGTTGTGCAGAAGGTTGGATTATCATCTACCAAACTCTGTAATCTCAACGAAGGAGATAAAATCCATGATGTTGTGGGTCCTCTCGGCAACCCAACCCATATCGAGAACTATGGTACAGTAATCTGTGCGGGCGGTGGTGTAGGTGTAGCTCCAATGCTCCCTATCATGCGTGCCCTCAAAGATGCAGGCAACCGTGTTCTCTCTGTGATTGCTGGCCGCAACAAGGAATTGGTAATCATGGAAGATGAAGTTCGCGCTTCCAGTGACGAACTGATTATCATGACCGATGACGGAAGTTACGGCGAGAAAGGTGTTGTAACTGTCGGTATCGAAAAGCTCATCAATCAGGAGCATATCGATAAGGTATTCGCCATCGGCCCTCCTATCATGATGAAATTCTGCTGTCTCCTGACTCAGAAATATAATCTCCCTACAGATGTATCCCTCAACACGATTATGGTGGATGGTACTGGTATGTGCGGTGCCTGCCGATTGACCATTGGTGGCAAGACTAAGTTTGTCTGCATCGACGGTCCTGAGTTTGACGGAGCATTGGTTGACTGGGATGAGATGTTCAAGCGCATGGGTACCTTCAAGGATGCAGAGCGTGAAGAGATGGAACATTTCGAAGAGCACCTTGCAACAGTAGAAACAAACAAGAATAAGGAGACGACAGATGTAATGATGGACGTAGAGCCTACTACAGAAAGTATCGCTGAGCTTACCGACCGCAACTCTGAGTGGCGCAAGCAGTTACGCACTTCGATGAAAGCAAAAGAGCGCACTGCCATAGAGCGTGTTAAGATGCCGGAGTTGGATCCAGTATACCGTGCCACCACACGTACAGAAGAGGTCAATATAGGTTTAACCAAGGAGATGGCATTGACAGAAGCCAAGCGATGTCTGGACTGTCCAAAGCCAACCTGTATGGAAGGTTGTCCTGTAAGCATCAATATTCCATCTTTCATCAAGAATATCGAGCGCGGCCAGTTCTTAGCAGCAGCTAAGGTTCTGAAAAACACCTCTGCCCTGCCTGCCGTTTGCGGTCGTGTATGTCCACAGGAGAAACAATGCGAGAGCAAATGTATCCACCTCAAGATGAACGAGCCTGCAGTGGCAATCGGATATCTTGAGCGATTTGCAGCTGACTACGAGCGCCAGAGCGGAAACATTTCCGTTCCAGAACTGGAACCAGCCAATGGTATAAAGGTAGCAGTAGTAGGCTCTGGTCCTTCCGGTTTGAGTTTCGCTGGCGATATGGCCAAGAAGGGATTCGACGTAACCGTATTCGAGGCACTTCACGAGATTGGCGGAGTATTGAAATATGGTATTCCAGAGTTCCGTCTGCCTAATGCCATCGTGGATGTAGAAATTGAGAATCTTCAGAAAATGGGTGTAAAATTCATTGCCGACTGCATCGTTGGTAAGACAATTTCCGTAAAGGAACTGAACGAACAGGGTTTCAAGGGCATCTTCGTGGGTTCTGGTGCAGGTCTGCCTAACTTCATGAATATTCCTGGCGAGAATGCCTTGAACATTATGTCATCCAATGAGTACCTGACCCGCGTGAACCTGATGGACGCAGCCAACCCTCATAGCGACACACCTATCAACTTAGGCAAGAAAGTAGTAGTTGTAGGCGGTGGAAATACAGCTATGGACAGTTGCCGTACTGCGAAGCGCTTGGGTGCAGATGTCACTCTGGTCTATCGCCGCTCAGAGGCAGAAATGCCAGCCCGACTGGAAGAAGTAAAGCATGCCAAGGAAGAAGGCATTACCTTCCTGACACTCCACAACCCTAAGGAATATGAGGCTGACGAGAAGGGAGCTGTAAAGGCTGTTGTACTCGACGTGATGCAGTTGGGTGAACCTGATGCCAGCGGCCGTCGCCGTCCTGAAGCTACAGGAGAGACCATCACAATAGAGTGCGACCAGGTGATTGTGGCAGTAGGTGTTAGCCCTAATCCACTCGTTCCTCAGAGTATTGAGGGACTGGAACTTGGCAGAAAGAACACTATTGCAGTAAACGAGCAGATGCAGAGTTCACAACCAGAGATCTATGCCGGTGGCGACATCGTAAGAGGTGGTGCTACTGTGATTCTCGCCATGGGAGACGGAAGAAAAGCAGCAGAAAACATGGCAAAGCAATTGTCAGGTAAATAATGTAGATTCTTATAGCGATAAAGCGAGGGGGCTTCGGGTACTCAAATAGAGACACCGAAGCCCCCTCGCTTATGACGCAAAAGTAATAAAGAAACTAAAACATCTGCTTAAAATTTGCAGTTTTCAGAGAAAATTCGTAACTTTGTCACCAAATCGCATGGAAAAATCCATGAAATCAAATCTATAGATGAATCAATCATAGATAAAACCAAGTCGATCAATAGATAAAGTTATGAGACAGTTGGCATTATACATCATCTTCCTGATGTCCATGGTTTTCACAAACTATGGTAAGGCGTCATCCGTCCCAGAAACTTTGAGTCTGCCATTCGCAGAGTCATCAGAAATAATCCATTCCGAGGATCGACTTACTCAGGTAGAACACAAGCAAAACAAGCAAGATGCACAGTTGGAAGATGCTTCTACAATCGCCTATCGCGTATGCAGCAATCGTCCACAGCGATTATTGCCAAATGGCAATATCCAGAGCAATTCATCTACAAGTAGTTTGCTTTTTAATAAAATCAAGTTTTTATCTTCACTTCTAACTGCAAATATAAGTGGCATGGAGTCTTTCCGTATGGAAACTGCCCCTATCCACTTTGATGTCGCCAGCAAATATTACGTCATTTGCCTGCGACATCTACGGTGTTAGCACTTATTCTTCTCTTTTTATATCTCATTCTGTTTTACCGCATGCTATCAGCATACGATAAGGCAGGTCACACCCACCCTTATATTTTATAAAAACAGTTCTATATATATATGTTCGAACATACAAAGACAGTTTGGACATATCAAGACAATTCGAACCTAAAGAGATGATTCGACATTTATAAACAAGAAAAGAATAAGTAATTAAAGAATATGGCAAAGATTAATCATTTAGAGATGGGTGCCGATGTTATGGCGCTCAATGATATAGAAGTAAAGAAAGGTTTCTTAGGTTTGAGCTGTAAACTCATTTACAAACCTACCAACAGTGTGATTAAGATAAAGGAGAAAGAATACTCCGCAGAGGATGGAAAGAAGTTGGGTAACATTCTTTCTGCAGATCCTAACGATGTGGAAACTGCAATCAATAAGTTTCCTGTATCTGCCATCAACATGGGCAATGTAAAGTTGGAAGCTTGCCTCTCGGATGACCATCAGTTTGTTGCCACCCAACTCCTTTCATTCCAGGATTTCGGTTACAAACCAGTCACAGAGATGGTAGTATATACAGGCAAGACAGCTGAAGCTTTCGCCAAGTTGTTTACTGCCTAATAGATAATCAATACAAGAGGGCGTATCAAAAGTCACTGCGACTTTGATATGCCCTCTCATTTTATCCCATTAAAAGTCTATATTCTCTCCCACTTTACTTTCTTGTTCTCACTACGATATTTATTCCCACTACAATTCTGTTTTCCTCTCCCCTATAATTCCATTGCATGGCGGTAATTCATAGGAGAAAGCCCCGTATGTTTTTTGAAAAACGTACCGAAGGCGGAAGCATTTGGAAAACTCAATTCTGTAGCTATCTGCAATATGGTCTTATTGGTATTCTTCATCAAGTAGATACTGCGACGGATAATCGCCTTGAAGATAAGCTGCTGCACGGTCTTTCCACACAGAGATTTCACCATTACTGTGAGATATTTCGAAGTGACACAGAGTTTGTCTGCATAGAAAGCCACACTGCGTTCACGCATAAAATTCTGCTCTATCAACTTCACTAAAGTTTCGAAGATTTCTATTTTGCGGTCCATCTCCTTCCCTACGGGTTTGAAAGATGCAGAGAAGATACTGCAGAGCCTATAGGTGACAGCCATGAGAAGCAGGTTTTGCTCATGACAACTATAAGAATCTCGCAGCGTCTGGCATTCCAATGTGTGGAGCATCCGAATATAATCATTCAGCATTCCTTCATATTCCGTATGCATGACGACACACGACTGGGGATAAAGAGTAGAATAAAGCCGCATGGCAACAATGGTATTTCCTAACATGTGGCGAATCTGTTCTACACGATAAAAAAGCAATGTAAACTGTAGGTCCTGAGAAGTTTCCAAAACTTGAAACATAAGACCTTTGGAGAGAAAAACGGTGTCTCCAGCAGATGCGACAAAGGATGTTCCATCTACACAGAAACGGAACATCCCTTGTTGACAAATAATGATTCCGACAAAGTCAGAATAAAAAGGTTGCATCAGAGAATGAGGAAACTCATTGGCTTCACTGATGATGATATTATCTGTTATCTCCATGATGATTTCTTCGTTAACGGCATGGGAGCCAATGTTGATTCCCACGTTTCTAAAATGACAAAGATAACAAAATATCATTTCATTTCGCAGAATATCTTGCTAATTTATGAAATTTTAGCACAATCCTATCTTCTTCCGAGCGAATGTATATTCACATTCTTCAGCAGATACTCCCGAGTCAATTCTTTCAGATTACGCTTACGCCATGGGATGACAAGCATCAGCAGGGCACAAGCCAGACAACCATAGAAAGTCCATCCAGCCATTTCCTTGATGGTGGTAAGCGTAGCCTGCACCTGTACTTTTCCCTTAACCGACATGGCCGCCATTTCCTGAGCCTCAGCATCACTTTTCCCCTGATATTTCATACCACGTACCGTCTGATCGTAAGTATTGGCAGTCTGAATGCTCGTACGGTCGAAGTCCTGCGCAAACCGGGTTACATAATACTGCTGGCGATGCTGAAGTACGTTGGTATAGAGAGCCGAACCGATACTTGGAGCGATGACCATACGCACGGTAAGCATGATGCAGACCCAAGTGGACATAAACCGGTAAGGCATACGCTGGTTGGCTATCGTGGAGATGAGCGAATAGAGCAGCATCATTCCCGTAGAACGGATGATGATAGGCCACTTCATGCGTTCATACATACCATCATTCTGCACCTCGAAATACATATACAGGGCATAGGCTCCGATGAAGAGAAAACCCAGCGAGTACATCCACTTGAGGTGTACCCCCTTTGCTCTGGCTATTACGGCAAAGATCAGGCCCACAGTATATCCTACCATCACCCAGTTGCCCAAGGTGGCATTCTGCCAATTGTCAATCTTCATACCGACATTGGTGAAGACATTGACAAACATCGCACTGGAATTGCACACCATCAGGAGGAAGAAAAGCATGATGCCATAATTGATGACTCTCAACTTGAATACCTCCATCATAAAATAAGGAGAACGGCGGGTTAACTCCAGATAGATGAACAACCCCGTGAAGATGATGCAGATTATCGTAGAGAAACGGATCGACTCATCATCAAACCAGTCTAAGGTCTTGCCAAATACCATGACATAGACAAAGGAACAGAGCATGATACTGAACACCGTCACATTGCCAAACTTCGACATCGTGATGGGAAACTTCGGCATCGGATACTTATGATAAGGCATGGTGAAGAAGACAATGATGATGCCCGCCAGCATGAATGCCATCATGAAGTGATAAACATACTTCCATTCATAAGCGTATGCCAACCATGCAGTAAGCCAGGTACCGAGCTGACCGATAATCATGAAGAAGAGATAGATGACAGGCTGCGACACCATTTTTTCGCTATCCACAGCATCCCAAGCTTCTTCCGTAGTAGGTTCGCATCCCGGAGTGATATTTCTGGTTGCCTCTATGCCGAAAGCATACTTGATAAGCACAAAGAGATGCGCCATCAACAGGGTTTGGCGCACAAAACCCATCAGCAAGCTACATAGTCCGAGAATAAACAAAGAGTCGGTCTGAGCACAGACAAAACTGAGTACAAATAGAATGGAGAACCCCACGATACACATCATCTTCTCTCTTCGGATGCACACCAATTCATAGAAGAAAG
>USJD01000152.1 GCA_900554835.1 uncultured Prevotella sp.
CCTATATAATATAGGCAAACGCCCAACTTCTTGATTTTCAATCAAAGTCCAATTTAGAGCGAGTTACACTATCTAATTCAGTCAATTTAGGAGTATTTAAAATCAAAGAGAAGATGAAAAGTTTAAAAAATCTTGCCCTTGTGGCAATGACATCATTGGTGTTGGCTTCCTGTGGAACCACCCAGCAAGTACCACTGACAGGTCGTACTCATCGTATTTCTGTTTCTGATGAACAGGTGTTGAGCCTCTCCAATCAGGAATATACGAAGTATATGGCTTCGGCTAAAAAATCCACGAATGCTACTCAGACAGCTATGGTCAGAAGAGTAGGTCAGAGATTGGCAACTGCCGTAGAAACATATTTGAAGCAGAATGGTTTTGCTAATGACTTGAAGAATTATTCATGGGAATTTAATCTGGTGCAAGACAATAGTGCCAATGCTTTCTGTATGCCAGGCGGTAAAATCGTAGTTTATGAAGGATTGCTTCCTTATACTCAGAACGAAACCTGTCTTGCCATTGTTCTTGGTCATGAAATTGCACATGCTGTGGCTAAACATAGTGCCGAGCAGTTGAGTAAGCAGCAGAATCAGCAGATAGGTACTAATATTTTAGGCAGTGTTCTGAATCAGGCTGTGGGAAGCGGTGTAGGTGATGTGGCCAGTGCTGTTGCCGGTCAGTATTTCTCATTCCGCAACTTAAAGTATTCCCGTGACAATGAGACAGAGGCTGATTATATGGGTCTGATCTTTGCAGCGATGGCTGGTTATGATCCTCAGCAGGCAATTCCTTTCTGGAAGCGTATGTCCAGCGGTTCAAGTTCAAACAAGAGTGATATCTTCAGTGATCACCCTTCTGATGCTAAGCGTATTGCTGCTTTGGAAAAGGAGATGCCTACAGCTTTGCAATATTATAAGGCTGCAACTCCTGCCGTAACTTCTGTTAAGACTGTCAAAACTTCGCAATTGACAAACAAAAGAAAGGCTGCAGCGAAGAAGACTACAACGAGAAGACGTTAGACAATATAAAAATACTAACCATTCAAAATAATAGAATCATGATAGACTATATTTCTCAAAATCTTTGGCTTTTCTGGACCATTATTACAGTAGTGTGTCTCATCATGGAACTCTCATCAGGTGATTTCTATGTTACTTGTTTTGCCCTTGGTGCTCTGGTAAGTATCTGCCTGGCAGTGGCAGGTTTGCCTTTCTGGTTGCAGGTTATTGCTTGGGCAGTCTGTTCGGTACTGAGTATTTGGCTCATCCGTCCTCATCTGGTTCATGCCATCCATCAAGGAGCTGATGATAGGAAAAGTAATGCTGATGCCCTCTTGGGACAGGTGGGTGAAGTAACGCAAACCATTGTTGCCGGTGATTACGGAAGAGTGAAACTGGATGGTGACGACTGGAAAGCAGAGGCGCCATCTTCTTCTGTGAACATCGAAGTGGGAACAAAGGTAAAGATTGTCGGAAGAGAGTCTATTATTCTGGAAGTCGAAAAGCTGTAAAAAGCATTTTTTGGTCAATTATCATTTTTTATTAACTAATCAATACATACAATTATGAGCATCGGTATCTATGTGTTAATTGTCATTGTGGTTCTTGCACTTATTATCGTCAAGAAGACCATTGTTATCATTCCTCAAAGTGAGACCAAGATTATAGAGCGTCTCGGTCGCTATTATGCGACTTTGAAACCAGGTATCAATATCATCATACCTTTTATCGATCATGCCAAGGATATCGTTTCCCAGCGCAACGGCCGTTATTCCTATAGTAATAGCATCGATTTGCGTGAGCAGGTTTATGATTTCGCCCGTCAGAATGTAATCACGAAAGATAATATTCAGATGCAGATTAATGCCCTCCTGTATTTCCAGATCGTAGATCCATTCAAGAGTGTGTATGAAATCAATAATTTGCCAAATGCTATCGAGAAGTTGACGCAGACTACACTCCGTAATATTATAGGTGAGATGGAACTTGACCAGACTTTGACTTCCCGAGATACCATCAATACCAAATTACGTTCTGTATTGGATGATGCTACCAACAAGTGGGGTATCAAGGTAAATCGTGTTGAGTTGCAGGATATTACTCCTCCAGAGAGTGTGCTCGTTGCCATGGAAAAGCAGATGCAGGCAGAACGAAACAAGCGTGCTACCATTCTGACTTCTGAAGGTGAAAAGGAGAAACAGCGTTTGCTTTCTGAAGGTGAGAAGGCAGCTATCGTCAACAAGGCTGAAGCTGCAAAACAGCAGGCTATCCTGAATGCAGAAGGTGAAGCTACTGCCCGTATTCGCAAGGCAGAAGCCGAGGCGATTGCTATCCAGAAAATAACTGAGGCAGTAGGGCAGTGTACCAATCCTGCCAACTATCTCTTGGCACAGAAATATATTCAGATGATGCAGGAGGTTGCAGAAGGTAAGAACAATAAGGTGGTTTATTTGCCATACGAGGCCACAAACCTGTTAGGCTCAATTGGTGGAATCAAAGACCTCTTTAAGGGATAAAGCCGAACCTGATGTAGCCCCTTCCCTCGGATAACTTATAATTTTATACTTTATATCAAGTAAAACTTTATGAAAAAGATTTGTATTGTAGCAGGAGCAAGACCAAATTTTATCAAGGTAGCTCCACTTATCAGAGCTATCGTGTCAGCAAAAAACAGTGGTCATGATATCGACTATCAACTGGTCTATACAGGAATGGAGGATGATCCTACGTTGGAAAATTCTCTGTTTGAAGACTTGGAGATAGCGAAGCCGGATGTTTATCTGGCTGTGGACTGTGAGAACCTGAATGAACTTACAGGTCATGTCATGGCTAAATTTGAGAAATATCTCCAGGAAAATCCTGCGGATGTGGTTGTAGTGGTGGATGACTTGGCTTCTACTATGGCAGTAGCCATCGTTACTAAGAAACAGGGCATTCAATTAGCCCATATAGCAGCGGGTACCCGCAGTTTCGATATATCGATGCCTAAGGAAATCAATAGACTAGTCATTGATGGTCTCTCTGACATCCTCTTTACTGCTGGAATTTCAAACAACAGTATTGCCAATAAGGAAGGCGCTGAACTTTCCAAGGTATATATGGTAGGAAATATCCTTATCGATAACATCCGTTTCCTGAAAGACAAGATGTCTCGTCCTGCATTGATGGATGAACATGGACTGGAAGATGGGAAGTATCTTGTTCTGACCATCAACCGAAAAGTTTTGCTTGCAGATAGAGATAAGTTGAATGCCTTACTCTTTGTGATTGATGCAGAGGCTCGTAAAGCAGGTGTCAAGGTGATAGCTCCTTTGAGAGGTAAGGCCTTGGAGGCTGTACTGTCTTTCCAGACTCATCAGGCATTGCATGATCATCATACAGGAATAGCGATTGTTTCTCCACAGGCTTATCTCGATTTCTGTTATCTCACAGCTCATGCTCAGGGTGTCATCAGTGATTCTGGTAATGTGGCAGAAGAGGCTACTTTCAATGGTGTACCTTGTATTACGCTCAATGATTATACAGAGCATATTGAGACGGTAAAAGTGGGAACCAATGAACTGGTAGGAGAAGATGCTGAGATACTTGCTGCCATGTTGCAGAAAATCTTCAAGGGTGAATGGAAGAAGGCTGGCATTCCTGACCGCTGGGATGGTCGTTCTGCAGAACGTATCCTTCAGATCCTTTGTGATTAAGGATAGAGATAAGTTATGTAGGTTTTACATCATTGATTGTCAAACCAATATGAACAAAAAAATAAGAGTGTGATGAAGTTTCCCATCACACTCTTATTTTTTTGTCTTTATAATGGATTTTATATTACTGTTTGGAACGGTTTTCATTCGGGTTCGGATAATTGTATCTATCAAAATAATCCATTCCCTTATTATTATACCATACACCCTCCACATTGATTCCGATGGAGAAATTCTTGTTGACATTGTACTTCACGCCTGCACCTAAGACATTGGCTCCTGGCATTCCCATACCATATCCGAAAGGCATGGTTCCTCCCATTCCCCATAAACCGGGATAATAGCCTAATCCGTAGCCGCCATATCTTCCATAACCATAGGGGCCATATCCAGCATAGCGATTGTAGAAGTTATCATAGTTGTTGCTGATGCTGAGTTGTCCATATACATAAGCTTCCCAATGCTCATTGAATTTATAGCCCATGATGGCATAAAGTCCAACGTCACGATAGCTGTCGCTTCCCCAGAAAGTATTGTTGAAATATCCGCCTCCTGCAATCCAGAGTTTTCCATCTTTAGAGAGAGGAGCCAGATAAGTGGCATTGATATTCTGCGAGAATCCGCCTTTATGAGGCAGGCCTTTTCCGAAAGTTGCAAATGCTGAAGCACCTAAGGAAACATTCAGTCCTTTGTGCAGACCATAGCCGTACTCCAATCCCATATTTTCATCTAAACTGCTTAGAGGAGATAAGTTGGATTTTTCTTCAGAGAAAGATTTCTGTTCTTCATTCCAAGAAGGTGAACTGACTGTATATTTCACGTTCTTCATTGGTTTCCCCTGATAAATCATCTTTTGACCGGCTTGCATGATGGTGTCACCAGGCAATAACCAGTCTGCTCTCGGACTATCTGCGCTGTGCAGTGGGCCGAAAGTTAAGGTTTGTGCCTGTGCTTGAGCAATGCAGATACCAAAGAGTGATATCAGGGTTATGATATATTTCTTCATATTCCGTACTTGTTTTATTCTGCAAACTTACAATTTTTTCTTGTATTTCTATCAGGCTTTAATATAAAACAACAAAAAATAGGCTTGCTTTACTTAAAAAACAAGCCTATTATATAATAATGTAAAAATCAGGAACTTTTCCGGACCTTTACTTTCCGTTTATCAGAAGAATTAGTAAGCGAACAGAGGATAGTCCTTCATTGTCTCATTTACTTTTTCGCGAACTCGAGCGATGACCTTCTCGTCTTCTGGGGCATTCAAAACTTCCTCAATAAGTTCAGCAATCAGGTGCATCATGTCTTCCTTAGCACCACGAGTAGTCATGGCAGCTGTTCCGAGACGGATACCTGATGTCTGGAATGCAGAACGAGAGTCGAATGGAACCATGTTCTTATTGACAGTGATATCTGCTGCAACAAGTGCATTTTCAGCAACTTTACCTGTCAAGTCAGGATACTTAGAGCGCAGATCGACAAGCATAGAGTGGTTGTCTGTACCACCGCTGACAATACCGAATCCACGACCGATGAGGTCTTCTGCAAGTACAGCAGCGTTCTTCTTAACCTGAAGTGCATAATCTTTCCAAGATGGTTGCAGGTTCTCATTGAATGCAACTGCCTTGGCAGCGATGACATGCTCCAAAGGTCCACCTTGCTGTCCTGGGAATACGGCAGAGTTGAGCAACATACTCATCTTCTTCACCTCGCCCTTCTTGGTAGTCAGACCCCAAGGATTATCAAAGTCTTTACCCATCAGGATGATACCACCACGAGGACCACGGAGAGTCTTGTGTGTAGTAGAAGTAACGATGTGGGCATACTTCAATGGATTATCTAACAAACCAGCTGCAATCAAACCAGCAGGGTGAGCCATATCAATCATCAGCAAGGCGCCTACCTCATCAGCAATTTTGCGCATGCGGGCATAATCCCACTCACGGCTATAGGCACTACCGCCACCGATGATCAACTTAGGTTTGTGCTCAAGAGCCAATTTCTCCATTTCGTCGTAATCAACTCGACCTGTCTCTTTGTTGAGGTTGTAACCGATAGGGTTGTAGAGAATACCAGAAGTATTGACGTGGCTACCATGAGAAAGGTGACCACCGTGGTCGAGATTCAATCCCATGAAAGTATCGCCAGGTTTGAGAACTGCGAGCAAAACGGCAGCATTAGCCTGTGCTCCAGAGTGAGGCTGAACATTGGCATACTCAGCACCGAAGACTTTCTTGACACGCTCGATGGCAAGGTTCTCTACGATATCAACAACTTGGCAACCGCCATAGTAACGTTTGCCAGGGAGACCTTCTGCATACTTGTTGGTCAAGTATGAACCCATAGCTTTCATCACTTCTTCACTTACGAAATTCTCTGAAGCAATCAGCTCCATACCTTTCAACTGACGCTGATGCTCTCTCTCAATCAGGTCGAAAATCTCTTGATCTTTTTCCATTGGCTCTTTTATTGTTAAGTTCTGTATTTATGAATTGCGGATGCAAAAATAAGCATTTTTCTTCAATACTCCAAATAATATGGAAGAAAAAGAAGAAAAATGCTTTCAAATTGTTACTTACAAAGTTCTACCTTGCCTAATTGTTGCTCTTTATCGCAATAGTGGCAGCGGATAATTCCGAGTGCAGCATCTACTGTGTGGAAGATAGTTGCCATTGGCTCATTATTGGTGATACACTTAGGATTGTTGCATTTTACGATGCCTTTGAGTGTATCAGGAGTCTTCACGGTCTTTTTCTCCACGATTTCATAGTCCTTGATGATACTCAGACCGATGTTAGGAGCAACTACAGAGAGGCGGTTGATTTCCTCATCAGTGAAATACTTGTTGGCAACCTTGATGATTCCCTTTTTGCCGATTTTCTTGGAAGGCAAGTTGTAGCCGATAGTGACAGGAGTGTCCATCTTTTCCAACTGGAGCAGGTTGACAACCTGATAGGTCTTCTCGGCTGGTATGTGGTCGATTACGGTACCGTTTTCGATAGCCGCAACTACGAGTTGATTCTTATTGTTTCCCATAATTACATTAATCACTAAACATTAAACATTACTCAATCACGGTCTTGTCATTCTTGACGTCATCGAGTGTGATGCCGAGGCAGTGACAGAAGATGGCTTCTCGTGCATAGAGACCATTTTGAGCCTGCTGGATGTAGTATGCATGTGGGTCGTCATCCACATCGTATGCAATTTCATTCACGCGAGGCAGTGGGTGCATGATCTTCATGTTTTCCTTAGCCTTGCTGAGCATTTCGCGTTTGAGGATATATACGTTCTTTACTCTTTCGTATTCCATCAGATCACTGAAACGCTCCTTCTGTACACGTGTCATGTAGAGAATGTCGGCACCAGCGATGACATCCTCGTTGAAATCTTCGTGCTCCACATACTTAATGTTGTGCTGCTGGCAGTACAACTTATATTCCTGTGGCATAGCGAGTTCCTTAGGAGCGATAAAGTGGAATGTAGGATTGAAATGGCGCATGGCCGTGATGAGGGAGTGAACTGTACGTCCGTACTTCAGGTCGCCTACCAGATAAATATTGAGGTTCTCCAAAGTACCTTGTGTCTTGTAGATTGAGTAGAGGTCGAGCAAGCATTGTGATGGGTGCTCGTGGGCTCCGTCGCCGGCATTGACGATTGGCACAGGAGCAACTTCGCTTGCATATATGGCAGCACCTTCGATGAAGTGGCGCATAGCGATGACGTCAGCATAGTTGCTTACCATCAGGATGGTATCCTTGAGAGTCTCACCCTTTGTAGTGCTGGATGTCTTGGCATCAGAGAAACCAATGACACGTGCGCCAAGGCGGTTGGCTGCTGTCTGGAAACTGAGTTGGGTACGAGTGGATGGTTCGAAGAAAAGGGTTGCTACAACCTTTCCCTTCAACAGCTCCCTGTTAGGATGCTTTTCAAACTCTTGTGCCATTTCCAAGAGATACATGAGTTTCTCCTTGGAAAGGTCTGCAATCGTCACAAAATTATGTTTTTCCATTGTAAATTTGATTGAATTGTTTTGAAATCGCCTCCAAAGTTACATATATTTTTTGGTTTTTCATTCATTTCCTCTGAAAGTTTTAGGTTATTTTGCACATCGTCTTTCTTTTGTTATCATGTTTTTCTCTAATTCCTTTTCCAATCTCAAACTTTTTGTCTATCTTTGCACTCACATGACGAATAAAAACATAGCATCATGAAGATGATGAATATGTTTACCTATTTATATATATAAGAGATAGGAAATATTCGGTAGATATTAACATCATAAAGGCTTTGAGGTGCAAACCACCAAGGAGTTTGACAAGGATTTTTTCATAGAGTATGATAGTAAATGCAGCCGTAGTCCTTGGAAAACAAAAGCTTTTGCGCAAGACTCGGAGCAAGAATGGCAGGTTATCACCAGTTATTGTAAGGAACATGGTTTTATAACGGTCAAGAACTTCCGTTTTTTGTTGGGCGTAGCAGACTATCATGCTCGTCAAGTGCTTGATGGTTATTGTGAAGGAGATTTTCCGAAGATGGTTCGCGAGAAGGTGGGTGCCACTTATTTGTATCGTGTAATAGGGGAGTGAAATCATGCGATTGTAGAGTAAAAGGTATCTATTTAAGAGTAATAACCAATACTTATGGGATGAAATTTATGCTCCCAACCTTTAGTACGTACGCTAAAAGAGTTTTTGACGGCTGTCAAAAACTCTTTTGGTTATTCTCAAAAGCTCTTTTGACGGTAGTGAAAAACATTCTGAATATTACTTCTTTATGTGTGAATCTCTTCTGCTACGCTTGTGGCATATTGTTTATCTTCTACAGGAAAGCCCCAATTATAGTAGAAAAACACTATTATTTATGAAAAGAATTCGGAGATTCGAAAGTAAAGAGACTTAAATAGTCTTAAAATTACATGATTATATTAATATTTTCTATCATTTTTTTATTTTTTCTCAATTAATTTCTTTAATTTTGCAATCGGATTGTATAGCCAGACTGCATTTGTCGCTATAAGACGAGTTCTTAGATGATAACCGAGTCGGCAGCCTACGCCGTGCTGAGTGTAGTGAAGTCAACCATGA
>USJD01000153.1 GCA_900554835.1 uncultured Prevotella sp.
TCAATTTTAATGAAGTAACTCGATTTATCATAAATAATAATTATTAAAGAGTCATGAAAGTATATTAGTCTTTCGTGGCTCTTTAATGTCTAAGTATTATAATTTTCCTATAATGCCAATACTATTTCCTCTTTTTTTACTTTTTTGTTAAAAATCGCTCAAAAAACAACTTTTTTGAAACTTTTTTCTTGCTACGAAAAAAGACTTCACTCTCCCTTTCTACCTTTGCATCGTCAAAACAAGGAAGTATGGGTGAGCGGCTTAAACCAGCACACTGCTAACGTGCCGAACCGAAAGGTTCCGAAGGTTCGAAATCGCCTTCAGTGAGCGCAGAAGCCAAGCTTGCTTGGATTATGCCGAGCGTCAGGCGATTCTCAGCGAAATCCTTCTGCTTCCGCACATTGGCTCGTTAGCTCAGTTGGATCAGAGCACGACGCTACGAACGTCGGTGTCGGGAGTTCGAGTCTCTCACGAGTCACAACATTGGAGGTTTGGCAGAGTTGGTCTATTGCACCGGTCTTGAAAACCGGCAGGCGGCAACGTCTCAAAGGTTCGAATCCTTTAGCCTCCGCAAACTTGCCCTATCGCATAACGGTAGTGCGGCAGATTCTGGATCTGCAAGTGGTGGTTCGATTCCATCTGGGGCAACATCAGTAAGGAGCTTTGGCAGACTTGGTGTATGCGCGGGACTGAAAATCCCGAGAACGTGGTTCGACTCCACGAGGCTCCACTTGAAAATTCGGGAGTGCTCCAGTGGCAACGAGGGCGGACTGTAAATCCGCTGTCTGATGACTTCGTAGGTTCGAGTCCTACCTCCCGAACTCAACTTGCCCTATGGTATAATGGTAGCACAACAGGTTTTGGTCCTTTTAGCGAAGGTTCGATTCCTTCTGGGGCGACAAGTTAAAAAACAACTCCATGGTGTAATTGGTAGCATACCAGATTTCAGATCTGGAGGTGGTGGTTCGAATCCATCTGGAGTTTATATGGAGTTTGTAGCTCAGTTGGTAGAGTGCCAGGTTGTGGCTCTGGTGGTCATGGGTTCGATCCCCATCAAACTCCCAAATGCTTCAATAGCACAGTGGTAGTGCAGCTCCCTTGTAATGAGCAGGTCGTAGGTCCGAATCCTACTTGAAGCTCCACATAAGAAAGGCTTCTCTTCAGGCAGTTTTGCTTGAAAAGAAGCCTTTTAGCTTTCTTGTAAGACGATGTCTCGTTGATGTTCGTTCATAATTTCCATCCTTTATCCTTACACAAAGTTCAGAATAGATTTGAGTCTATCCTGTACCTTGTTGAGCACCTGGATGGTGTCTTCGTTATTCTTATCCTTCTTGTTTTCAAGAAGAATGATAGCCTTCTTTATCAGCTTGCAGTCCTCTATGGATAAAGGCATTTCTGTGATAGAGTAGTCGGGATCAGCGTATCTGTAGTATATTCTATCATAAACTTCGATAGGAGCATTGTAGCCCAGTTTGTCAGATCTCATAATCTGTATGTCCATCTGTACAGTTCTGGCGCATACTCCTTTGGTGATTCCCTCCATGTCGTAGAGTGCATCGCTACATGCTTCCACGAGGTCATCGAGAGTCCATCTTCTGTATCTGTTTCTTAAACAGTTGTCTATAGTTTTGTACCTTATTAAGGCATTCTTATTTGCTGGCATAGTTCTTTCATTTTAAACGTAAAAAATGGTTGGATATCATCCAGCTTTTTCTCGCTATGTCAGAGCAGATGCAAGCAGTTGACTAAAAAGAAAAAGTTGGATTCTCCCGGCAAGGAAACTCCAACTCTTCAATATTATCTTTGTTCTCTGTGGGGCGCGCTGTTACGATGCCCGATAGAAATAACTATGCGAATAATGATGTGGAAATCCTATACCGGCTGTATCTGATGTACTTGATGTATGTACATAACTATTCCGCTCAAAGCGTCGATAGCTCTGAACGAATGATTGTGATGTTATGTGCATATTCAAATTCATTTCCGTATAGGATTTTTATTGTATTTTACTTCTAATTTCTTTTAACGGGTGCAAAGATACAAAAATAGTGCGAAATCTTTTTGCGTAGCAGCAAAAAAATGGTATAAACATGCGGATTTTAACCAAAATGAGCTGTTCTTATAGTGATAATCGGCTGATTTTCCCTGATAATGCTTCGCCCCACGCCATGAAGGATGCTACTGGAGTTCCACCTGATAGACTTTGCGTTTATGTCAGCAGAGCGTGACGTAAGTGCAAAGCCCCTCAGTCGGAAGGTGCCCACGAAACGACATGCGGTTGCTTACAAACTGAGTAGGTGGGACGCAAGCGATTCCCACTTAATCAGTTTGACACTACTGCATGTCCATTCGTCGAGAAGGGCACTGGCTCACAGCATCAACCTTCATTTCCCTCCCTTCCACCTATTATAATATCCTGGTCTTCCTCTTTATAAGCATTCTGTCTTTCCTTATAAATCTTTCGGCTTTTCTTCTTTATAATCTTCGCCCACGCCATAGTCCAGTAAGCATGAACAGTTAGCCAGGGTGTTGTTCTTTCGCAGGCCGATTTTATCGACTTACGAAGGAACAACACGCTGGCTTTTTTAACTATTGATACTTGCTTGGACTATTCCCACCCGGCTTTTTTATCCCTGCAGTCATTCCCTGTTATATTTTTTTTCTTCTTACTGAAACCAGAAGTCTTTGATTCCGTATCGTCTTGGGGATTTCGGGATTCTTTTTCTGCAAAGTTATCGCGTATTTGGCAAATAGCAAGTCGTGATTCGGTAACAATCTTCCTTTCCCATGAAACATGCAAAAGAGTATTCTTCCCATCAGACTTGCCTTATTGCCTTGTACGCACTTTGAAAAGCAGAAAAAGCTTCCCGATCCCAAGTCCGAAAGGACTTAACGAAAGGGAGAAAATAAATTTAGAGACTATGGCAAAAGATTTCAACAACCGCCTGATTACTCCAGAATTGGAGAAGGCAATGCAGGACTATCCGCTCTATTCTCAGGATAGCAAGAAGAAGGATGCAGTTTGCATCGCAGTGTTTTTCATCGGCAACGCTCGCTGGTACATTCTTGAAGGACAGCGAGAGAATGATGATTTTGTGCTCTTTGGCATCGTTGTAGGTCTGGCTGAGACTGAATACAGCTACATTTCTGCCAATGAAATGGCAAGTGTGGAGTTGGACGCTACCAAGTTCGGACTCGGCAAGGTCAGAGTGGAGCAGAGAAAGCCATTCCAACCATGTCAGCTTTCTGAAATCATCGACAGAGAGTTGCAGTCTTTCCTCAGCAGTCTTTACGATTGAAAACATTTTTCTCGGTGGGTAGTGGCTGATGTCTGCTATCTGCCCAGTAACAACAATTAAAGCTATGAACATGGTACAGGTTTACATCAAGGGACAGGAGGATAAGGAGTTGAGCAGCTTTTTGCGCTATTATCCGGTACGTATCAAGAACATCGGTATGGATGCTTTCTTCGACCGCCAGGTTATCTATGATTTCAAGGATGGTCGAAACCATGTTGATGTGGCGAAGTGCGTGGCAAAGATACTTGTCAAGAAGTTTGGTCGTAAGGTTCGCAGCGTTGTCTTCTCTTGCGTTCCTGCAAGTAGCCAAGAGCGTAACGAGGCACGCAACAAGAACTTCTCGGAACTTGTCTGCAAGTTTTCTGGAGCAATCAACGGCTTTTCTCATGTCAAGGTTGTTGGCGAACGTACCGCAGTTCATGGCACAAAGGTCAAGAAGGATGAGCGAGAAAAGCGCTTGAAGGAAAAGAATAATATTGAGGTGGATGCGAACTTCTTCAAAAACAAGATAGTCTGCATTTGGGACGATGTGGTCACAACCGGCACTTCATTCTGTGCCTACACTGCACAATTGGAACAAGTAGGGGCGCACGTAACAAACGGCATTTTCCTCGGTAAGACATCATATAAATACGTACAACAATGAAAAGAAAGAACATGACAAAATTTGACAAGGCTGTTTCTGCAGCCTTTACAGGACATCGTTTTTATAATTTCTCTCAGCAGGAGGTCATAAGAGAGCGATTGGCCAAAGCCATCCTCGAAGCTTACGAGCATGGCATCCGTAATTTTATTTCGGGATTCGCCATCGGTATTGACTTGATGGCAGCCCAGATTGTGCAGTCGCTGAAACCTTCCTGCCCGGGAATGACGCTTACCGCAGCCATTCCTTTCAGAGGTCAGGCTGATAGGTTCAAGCCCGGTGACAGGATGGTTTATGATGAACTGATGGCTTCAGCAGATGAGGTGATCATCCTTTCAGAATACTATTACAACCGATGTTTTCTTGACCGAGACGAGTTCATGGTTGAGAATGCGTCCCTTCTCATTGCCTTCTATGATGGGAGAGAGAAGGGTGGAACCTACTACACTTTCAAGAAAGCCAACTGTTTGGGCATTCCGGTTGTGAATATATATTGAATAACTCGCTAAATATCAAGCTTATGAATGAATTTGTTGACATCATCGTTATCTACATCGTTCTCCGTGCCATCCTCGCCTTTCTGGGCGCATGGTGGCATGGAGACGGACGCAACGATTTCAGACGAGACCGATAAAAGGATTGGTCTCAATAGTTTTGTATACTATTTTTCAATGACCTATACGAGCATCATTGCTACAGAAAGTATTGTGACAATTTGGATGAATCTTCGGAAGGCTTTTTCTGGGAAGAGTTTTACCAGACGGATTCCGAGCAAGGCTCCGATTCCTATTACCGGAAGCATCAGGAGGTTCAGTGAGAACGAGCCCCAGGTGATATTGTCCCAGGCAAAGATTTGGAAAGGAACTTTCAGCAGATTGACAACGAGGAAGAACCAGGCGTTAATGCCGATGTATTCCATCTTCTCCTTGCGCATCGAGAGCAGATAGACTGACATTACCGGTCCGGCAGCATTGCCAATCATTGTGGTGAAACCGCCGAGCAGACCGAAGAGGGCAGAATACCACCATTTATGCATCCATCTGTTTTCCTTGCCGAATATTTCGCTCCAAATCATTACAGCCATCGCCAGGGCGAGCGTCCAACCCATCAGTTGGCGGAATCCCTGTGCCGGGACGAGCTTGTCAACAAAAAGTGCTACGAGAAAGCCTAATAAGGCTGTTGGCAAGAGCTTTGCCACAGTTTTCCAGTCGGCTATGCGCTTGTAGTAAGCCACAGCCATGATGTCGGCCATGCAGAGCATCGGCAGGATAACGCCTGTTGATTCCTTGGCTCCAAAAGCCATTGCCATGTAGGGCACGATAAGGAGCATCATTCCCTGCACACCGGTTTTCGACATTCCTATGCACAATGCAGCCAGTGCCAGGATTGACCATTGAAATACGGATAAAGTTTCTAACATTTTCTCTTTTTTTTTTATTTGTTTCTATTCTATTTTTTATTTGTGGGTGCAAAATTACGGCTTATTTCGTACAATATTATCCATTATATTTGCGTTATCATAGTGGATATTTGCACAAACGCAGATAAATGGAGATTATGCCTATATTAGAACGAAAGATTGCGCACAAAATGACAACCTTGTGCAGCCATATTACTTATCCGGAGTTCGTTCTGCCCCTGCATAAGCATGCGGAGTATGAACTCATGATTTTCACCCACGGCAGCGGAAAGCAGTTCGTGGGCGAGGGTGTTGCGCCTTATGCAGAAGGCGATGTGGCATTGATAGGAAGCAATGTTCCGCATCTTCATCTTTGTAAAAGCCGGATGAAGAGTGGGGAGAATGTTGAGGGGAGAATACTTGAACCAGGGCTTGAAACAGAACAGGAAGATAGGCTGTATAGTAGTGGCGAAGCCATCCAGTTCAGTCCCGATCTGTTTCCTTCGTCTCTTTTGAATCTACCCGATTACGCCCATATTTCAGAGCTTCTTTCAAAGAGCCAGTATGGAATACGATTCTATGATGAGGGATTGTATGATGAACTCTTAGAGATGATGAAGGCTTTCGATTCATCCACTCACACCTCTCGGCTTATCATCCTGCTTCAGATTCTCGACCGCCTGCATCATTGCAAGGAAACGCAACTCTTGTCATCAACAGCTTATAACAATGCCAACAGACAACCCGAGTTGGAGGAGCCTATCGGCAGAATCTACACCTATTTATATAATAACTTCCGTGAGAAGGTGGTGCTGAAGGATCTTGCCGATTTTGTAGGTCAGAATCCGACTTCGCTTTGCCGCTATTTCAAGAAATCTACCGACAAGAGTATCTTCCAGGTGTTGGCAGAAATCCGTATCGAGTACGCCTGCAAGCTGCTTGCCAATTCTGATCTGACTATCACAGAAGTGGCTTTCAGTTCCGGCTACAATACGCCAA
This sequence comes from uncultured Prevotella sp., assembly GCA_900554835.1. GTDB lineage: Bacteria > Bacteroidota > Bacteroidia > Bacteroidales > Bacteroidaceae > Prevotella. Next base: position 6,341 of record USJD01000153.1, read on the forward strand.
CTCTCTTCTTCGAACAGTTTCAGAAGATCATCCATCTTACTCCTGCAGAATATCGCAGGGAAATTAATGGAACTGCAAAATAGAGCAGATTAGCTGTTGAACATCTGCAAAATTGAAAGGTTTTGCAAAGATACTCTATGATATTGCAAACATACAGAACTTTGTTATGCGAAAAAGTCAGTAACTTTGCACCGTCAAAAGAATAGTTGAAATTTAAAAGATTAGTTTAATTATGGAAAAGGAAATATTATTGAATAATGGAGTGAAGATTCCTACACCGGGCTTCGGAACGTTTCTCACTCCTGATGGAGCAACCTGCGTTGAAGCTGTGAAAGCTGCCATCGCTGCAGGCTACACCCACATCGACACCGCTGCTATCTATAAAAATGAGGAGAGCGTGGGCGAGGGAATCAAGGAAAGTGGAATCAAGCGTGAGAATCTCTTTGTTACCAGCAAGGTTTGGAACACGGAGCGTGGTTACGACAAGACCTTGAAGGCGTTTGACAAGACTTTGAGCGATTTGCAGCTTGATTATCTCGACCTCTATCTCATTCATTGGCCAGCCAACGAGTTGCAGTTTGGCAAGGATGCAGAACATCTGAATGTAGATACCTGGAAAGCGATGGAACGTCTGCATGAGGAGGGCTTGATTCGCAGCATCGGTCTTTCCAACTTCATGCAGCATCATGCAGAGCCAGTAATGGCGAAGGCAAACATCTGTCCGATGGTTGACCAGATAGAGTATCATCCTGGATTCACCCAGAAGGAGTGCGTGGAGTTCTGCCAGAAGAACAACATTCTCGTGGAAGCATGGAGCCCATTGGGAAGAGGCAATGTCTTGGACAATCCTCTCTTGAAGTCGATTGCTGCCAACCATGCCAAGAGTGTAGCTCAGGTAGTTATCCGCTGGGTGATGCAGACAGGCGTGCTGCCACTGGTGAAGTCGGTTACTCCAAGCCGAATCAAGGAAAACTTCAATGTATTCGATTTTGAACTCTCTCAGCAGGAAATGCTTGAAATCGCATCGCTGAAGGCTGAAAGAATAGGTTCAGACCCCGATACATGTGACTTCTAATACTGTATAGTTTTGGAGTGAAATGCTCCCAAAAACATATAAGATGAAAATGTAAAAAGTTACGGAGATAATTCATATTCTCCGTAACTTTTTACATAAACCACTCACTTTTGGTGTTATTGAGTTTCCCTCAGTTCTTCTATGAGATTTTCAAGAATATAATCATCGCTCATAAGCTGTAAGCCATATTTCGGGTCAGACAGTTGCTGGTACACCTTAGTAGTGTAAAACAAGTTGAGTGCCCTTTCTGCATCAATATGCAGAGCTTCTGCCAGCATCATTATTATTCGGCTTTGTTTGCGCCATAATACAGAATCCCTCATAGTCAATCCTCCTTTTCTATTTGTTCTGACGAAACAAACGACAGATAGTTGTCAACAATCTCTTGGTTCAATATGCAGAGTTGATGATTTACAGCCTTGTATTTCAATTGTCCTAGGGCTTGCTCGGCTGTAATGACATTGTTCTCGTAGTCTTCTACGGTATCAATGACATTATCGTTGGCAACACCACCTTCCACGATGTCATACATGGTTTGCTTTGTACCTCCTTTGCGGCAATCTACAACATATTCCAGCCATTCAAGATTGTAACTGTCGAAGATTTTAATGCGATAATCCTTATTCTTTACTGCGTCATAATCAAATGAATATATAGATAAAGTCGGTAGGGCGTTGCGTCCTTTTCTTTCAGCAATAGTTTTTGCCCATGAGGAAGCCTGTTGTCGCAATTTGGTAAGGTAGAAACCTTGCCCAAAGTCCACCTTCTTTCTTCCTAATTTTACAAGTGGTTTACCAACTTGTATATAAGAGCCATGATATAGTGTAATCATACTTCTTTCTCCCAGTTTAATAATGTTTCACTAATGTCGTCTGCCACCCAGTCAAGGCTTTGTGTATGAAGGTCTTCATACCGTTTAATCAGCCTACGATGAATCAGTCCCTGCTTCAGCAGGCGGTCGTGCATCTCCTTTCCGGAAATGCCCAATTTCCGTGCTCCACTCTCTATTGCCATAACGGCGAAGTGAATATGTCTGTATGTATCGTTGTCTGTATATGCCATATTCTGTATTCCGTTTATTTTGTATTCATTATTGTTTCTTCATGCTCTAATCATTTGATAGATATGCGCCTGAATCTATGGGAAAAGCCAAGTTCAACCCCATATTGGCACTATATATCTGCAAAAATACAAAAAATATTCAGAAAAGTGATTTAATGAATGAATTTTGTTTGCAGGACGAACTTGATTTAACCTTATTTATATGCTAGAGGGTTGTTGATGGCATCTTGAATAACCAGAAATCCTTAATGACCTTAATGACCGTGACCTTAATGACCGGAAATTGCTCCTAA
>USJD01000154.1 GCA_900554835.1 uncultured Prevotella sp.
ATACCAGATGCTGCAGTCATCGCCAAGAATACAATCGCCGGTCAGCACGGCATTCGTCTTCCCTCTTCATCTTTTCTTCTCCCTATGTCTGTTTTTGTCGCATCCAGATTGTACTTTTGCCGCAGAATAGACAATAACTCTATATATAAAAGGTATGGATGCAGGAAGAAGGAGGGAGTGGAGTCCCTGAAAAGTGAAATATAAGAGGAATCCATAAGATTTCTTGTTAAAAGTTTGGTGGTTCATCAGATTTTTACTAAATTTGCCATAGTATTAGTGACAGGGCAGGTGAAAGTCCTCGCTTGAAGTCGCTATGATGCAGAGAAACAAGATAATCTTGTGGACACGAGCAAACTATTCAGTTCTGTAGGTTGAAATCTGGTAAATTGAAACGTAGAAAGAACGAGAATTTGTTTGAGCGAGTCTACACCGTCATATGGTGTGGATTCCTCTTTCGCATTTTCTTTTCTACGGGTTTTACCAGAGCCTAACTTACAAGAGAGTGAAGAAAGAAGGGGTTCACGCCATTCTTTTTTCGCTTGTGAACCATTATGAACTTGTTTGGTTCGCAGATTTTACCTACCTTTGCAACCTGATACCTTTGCATTCGGCAATTTGAAAGCAGTTTTCATTGCGCCCGTTTGCATGATCTTAGCAGTAGGATAAGCTGCATATCAGCATAATAAAAGTAAATGATTTGCTGTTTCGGCTGAAAAACAGGAGCAGCAATATATAATAATCTAAAAACTCAATGCTTATGAGTAAAGTATTTCAAGTAAAGCCTAAGCGCCTTAAACGCTCAAATGGTACTGTCCTCACTCCCGATATGGTAGTGACAGTAACGACCCTGCAGCACACCGCCACCCCTTTTTATAATGGAGCCAAGGAGGTGCAAGAAGCCTACATGCGCATCTATGCTTTCGACTACAAGAAGGCATGCTGCAATCAGAATGATTTTGAATTTAAGAAGTTGGACTAAAATATATATAATTTTGGGTTGCTTGTTATTAAGTATCAAAGAAACGCAATTGCTTATGAGAAAACATATAAATAAATTAGCTCTATCTTCTAAACATTACTATAGCTTTATAGAGAGCATAGTAAAAGAAACACGAGCATATTTCGAAAATGCAGATGAAGGGTATACAATATTTTGTGCAAATTTTCTGAATGAAGATAGATATGATGATGACGAAAAAGTCGTGCTTTCAGTTTTCAATTCTGATGATATTTCTAATCAGACCTTCATTTATGGTGCTGTTTGTTCGCAACCATATCAAGAAACAGAATCGCAATTAGTTAGTGGATTGTTGATTACTGATGAGCGTGTTCTTGTTCGTTTGTATGTTACAGATGATCAAGAACATGATTTTGAGTATTATTACTATTGTGATTGGAATCAATTGGCTTTTGTAAAAAAAGAGAAAGATGAAGATGGTGATGATTTCATCGTCTTAATTGATAATGAAAATGAAGAAGTTGGATTTTTAGATGCGCAGTTGTTAGGAGGTCGTTATGACAATATGAAAATATCCTCTCTGTGGATTGACTTTTTTAATAATACAATCCATGAGGCTAATAAACAAATAAAAAAAGAGTCCGTGGAAAATAATCACATATATACAGAATTCATGTCAAACAAACAGTTGTTTAAACCTTTTGTTTCATGGCCTGATTATGTACATTTGGGATTGAACAATGTAGATGCTATTTCAAATAAACTTCTTAATGAAATTACATTGAGAAGAGGTGAACATCTGTTATGGGTATCGCATCATAAAGCTAATTGGAAGACGAAAGACGATGATGAGAAAACTCCTTCAGGTTGTATCATCACAGATCAACGTATTTGCTATTTCAATTTAAATGATAAGAAAAAAAGTTTTAGCGTAGAGTGGAGTGAGGTTGCTGCAATAAAGCACATGATGAATAGTTTCTACATCCAAAAGTCATCAGAAACAACATCCTATGACTTGAAGATTAGCGACTACGCATTGTTGGACAGAAAAGTTGAAAACTCCAACTCTGTTGTTACATTCATAACTGGTATAGCAGGTAATACATCTAATGGAAATTACGCAACTAAAAAAGAGACTTCTTCAAATGTAGAATTATCTACTAAGGAAAAACAAGTAGTCAAAAAACAATTAATTTCCGGAATGGTAGAACAACTTAAGCAATTTCCCAACAGAGATGAGCGAGTTGTTCAGAATAGCGAGGAACCAAAAGAGAATAAAGTAGTTAGAAGATCTTTTTTATAATATAAAAATGGAACATATTGAATTTTTAAAAGAAGTGGCTCAGGAACTTGGCCAGCAAAATATCTTGAATAGTTTAAATGCTATTCAGGAACGAGCATCTCAGCAAAATGCAAATTTGTTGATACCATTGGTAGGTGAGTTCAGTTCTGGTAAGACAACGTTATTGAACGCTCTTACAGATAGCAAAAAACTTGAAACAGCAACAAAACCGACAACTGCAACAATTTATGAAATCCATTTTGGATGTAATAAGTGTGAGGCAAATGTTGTCTTGGCGGATGGACAAGTCGCTCATTTTGATGATTTGGGAGAGCTTAAAAATGACCAGCTCTCAGATGCACAAATTGTGACTGTATTTGATACATCAACGAAAGTTCCATCATCAACCATTTTGGTTGATACTCCGGGATTGTCTTCTCCTGTTGTTAAACATCGTCAGGTGTTGGTTGATTTTTTGCCCTCTGCCGATGCCATTTTGTTGGTAGTTGATATTAATCAGCAGGTAACCCGTTCGTTGACAGACTTCATAGATATGATAAAACTGTCAAAACGTCCTGTTTATATTGTATTGACAAAGTCTGATACGAAATCTGTATCTGAGATAGAGGCTGCAAAGCAATATATTGCTGATAATTGTAAGTTGCCTGTACAACAAGTTGTTGTTGTCAGTGCTGCCAAAGAAAACATGTCAGAATTGTATGCTCTTTTTGAGACAATCCAAAAGTCTAAAAATGAAATTTTGGCAAAAGTTGATGGTCAGCGTATCAAAGATTTAGCTCAAATACTTGCAAAACGCATAGATGAGATGTTGACAGCATCTTCATCGGACGAGAATCTTGACATGGAGATTAGACGTCAGCAACTTGATTTGGATAAAATCAAGAGAAATATCAACAAATTGATAGACTCTATGGCAAGTGATATTTGTGAGGATGGAACTAAGATATCACGTAGGTTTGAAGATTCTATGTATGAAAAATTAGGTGCTCTTGTTGCAGGTGGTAGTGCAAATATGGACAATGATGCTCTTTCTGTTATAAATAATACAGCTTCATTGCTGTTGTCGGAATATAAGAATAACATTATGGGCATTTTGAAGTCAAAGGTACAAAGCGCACAAGGATCAGACAGCGAAATCCCCGTTGAGTCATTGATGTCTATAGATCTGTCTGGAGTCCAAATTTCAGGGCTGAGTTATGATCTTGATTTGAATTCTATGGGGCATGAGTATGACGGTATGATCAAAACTGGTGTTATTGCAGTTGCTGCAGTTGCTACCGTTGCAGCAGCTGTTGCTACAGCAGGAGCAGCAGGAGCAGCTGCGGGTGCAGCAGGAACAGCAGGAACAGCGGGTGCAGCAGGAACAGCTGCAGCTGCGGGTACAGCGGGAACTGCTGGCGCAGCAGGTACTGTAGCAACAACAGTTGCCGCATCTAAGGCTGTAGATATTATAGATACTGCAACCGATGTTGGTAGTATCATATATACGCGCAAGATGATGAAACGTATTGCCAAGACAGAGGAGTTTGCTGGTAAAGCTATTGATAAGTATAATAAGATAGAGAAGGCAGATGAGAAAGGCATTCTTTCTTCTATGGTTGGCTTTGCCACGGAGAGATTGCTTTCTAAGCCACAACGTGTAAGAGCTGTTAGAAATTATGTTGATGGTACTTTGGCTCCTGAATTCAAGTCTCAAATGGAGAACTTGAGCCAGAGTGTTGTAAACATGGTTAGAGGTAGTTTGCAGAATGATGCATCGGAAATGATTGCACAGAAGACTGCAATGTTGAATGAACTTAAAGAACAATGTTCGGAGCATAAGGCAGAGTTTGCCCGTAGAAAAGAAACTCTGAAGCAATATAAAGAAAAATTGTCAACAATTTAATAATATGGATATGATAGAAATTTTAGGCGCATTGGTCGTCGGTGGTGTTACTGGCGCTATTGCAAAGGACAAACTTATAGGTAATCCACAGTTGCAAGCTAAGATTCGTGAGCTTGAGAGTATTTACAAAGAAAACAATAACCTGCGTGAAGACAAGAAGAAACTCTCACGACAGGTCGAAGATTTACTCTCTGAACTGAAAAAGTTACGTCAGGCCTCACAAGATAATGAGGACGACAAGGACGATATGGAAGACGACTTGATGAAGGCTCGCATGGAACTTAAAAAGTTGAAGAGAGAGAATGAAGAGTTGTCGCGTTCTCTTAAGGAGCATAAGCAAGCTTGTGATTCGTATGAGATTGAAATCAAAAACTTGAAAGAAAAATTAGGTTGATTATGACAGAGTGGATAGTCTTATTGGTGGGTGGCATTATAGCTCTCGCTATTGGTTTCTTTTTGGGACGACAGAAAGGAACTGCTACCACTGTGGAGGGTGATACCAAAAATCTTGAAGAGGAGAACAAACAGCTGAAGGATAAATACTCAGCTGTTTGTTCAAAGTTGAAGGATGCGGAAGCTGGTCTTGAAAATGTTCAAAAGGCTAAGGAAATAGAGTCAAAGTACAAGGAACTTTTGAGCGAAGCAAAAGCAGAATGTAAGAAACTTGATGAGCAACTTAAGAAAGCAATAAGTGGTAATTGCGATGAAACTGTTAAAACTCAACTTGATGAGGTCGTAAAGCTAAAGAAACGTATTACAGACCTTGAGGATGAGATTGAAGACAATGAGGATGATATTGACAACTACAAGAAAAAGTTGAAGAAGAAGGATTCTGAATTGTCTGAATTGCAGGAAAACTATGACAAGGAATGCAAGGCTTCAAAGCAGATGAGCGAGGAGCTTGGACAGGTCAAGAGAGAATTGGATGAGAAAACCGAAGAACTTAAATTAAAGATAGGGTCTTTGGAATTTATTCAGGAGATTCTTTCGGCTCAACAGACAAAGGCGGATAATTCTGTACAACTGTATAAGAATATAAACTTCTTGGAATCAGTTATACGTGGTCAGGTCCTTGATTGCTATGAGATGGCATGGGCGGAAAAAGGTATACAAGTTGGAACTTCCATTTACAATGAAAAGAAAGATGCTTTAATGTCAGGTTTCTTCCATTGGGCTGCTATGAAGAAAAAACATTGGCTTGATGGTAAGACTACGATTGCCTTTGTTGGTGAGTTCTCTGCAGGTAAAACTTCTATCGTGAATAGAATTCTTTCGCAAGATGACAAGACAATTCCGCTGTTGCCTGTTAGCACAAAAGCAACGACTGCTATTCCTACATATATTGCAGGTGGTGTATCAACATCTTATCACTTTGTTACACCTGATAATGTTGAGAAGAATTTGTCTGAATCCACATTTAAGAAAGTGTCAAAGGAGGTTCTTGATCAAGTAAAGGGAGTATCTTCGCTGATAAAGTACTTTGTGATGACTTATAAGAATCCTAACCTTGATGGCTTGAGTATATTGGATACTCCTGGCTTTAATTCTAACGACAGTGAGGATAAGGAGCGTACCATTGAGGTTATAAATGAATGTGATGCTTTGTTCTGGGTTTTCGATGTTAATGCAGGAACTGTGAATCGCAGCTCTATATCACTAATCAAGGAAAAGCTGAACAAGCCTTTGTATGTAGTAATTAATAAGGTGGATACTAAGCCAAAGTCGGAGGTTGATAAAGTGGAAGCTCTGATAAGCAATACATTGAAGGATGCTGGCTTAAAAGTGGAGAAATATATTCGCTTCTCGGCAAAGGCTCCTTTGGAGGATATAATGGCACCAATCAAGTCTGTTGGTTCTACATCAGAAAGTGACACTTTTGTAGAGGATGTTCAAACCGATTTGGAAGGTTTGTCAAAAAAATACGAAAGTACAGTTCAAGATGCTTCTCGCGAATATGATGGGCATACAAAAGCTTACAACAAGCAGATTGAAAAAGTGAATAGATGTCTCACTGCTATATGCGATAATTGTGCCGAAGCTGAAGATATTCCGCAATGGAAAAAGCATACTTTTTCTAAGGATAGATATGAAATGTCCAAAGATGAAGGAGAACGCCTTATTGGTATTTTGTCGGAAATTGCAGGTGACCAAACGGACGATTTGATCTCGGCTTTTCAGGCTTTGCAGGAAACTCAAAGAAAAAGGGATGAAGCTCATGCTGATTTGCTTGGATGCAAGAAACAGGTTGCTCAAGTACAAAAATGTCTTGAATCTTATAATAACGTAACTAAAATGTTTAAGTAAACATGGAACAGAATCTTTTTGAAGAATTTCAAAATAAGAAGAATAAATTAAAGTCCTTGGCATTGAAAGCCAATGACTTTGGTTGGATTGATGAGAATCGTTGTAAAGAACTCATCGATAAATTGGAAAAAGACATCTTGACGATCGGTGTTATCGGTCAGATGAAGTGTGGTAAATCTACGTTCCTCAATTCTTTTGTTTTTGAGGATACGGTATTACCAGCTGCTACAACTCCTATGACTGCAGCTCTGTCTGTGATAACATACGGAGAACAGAAGAAGGTGGTTGCTGAGTTCTATACCAATGATGAGTGGGAAGAGCAGAAGGCTCAAGCTACTCGTTCGTTGGATGATGTAGCTGGGGATACTATGGCTGAATCCAAAATAAAGGCTGCAAAAGAACTTGTATCTAAAGCTTCAAGACTTGGCTCTAATCTGAGAGATTATTTGGGTAAGACAAAAGAAGATTCTTTCGAAAATATAATAGAGTATGTAGGAGCAGACGGTAAATATGTTTCTATCACTAAATCAGTAAAGATTTACTATCCTAAAGAATATCTCAAGGGAGTTGAAATTGTGGATACTCCGGGATTCAACGACCCTATTGTTTCTCGTGAAGAGCGTACTAAAGAATTCCTTAAAAAGGCAGATGTCGTATTGATGATGCTTTATGCTGGCCGTCCGTTTGATGCAACTGACCGGGATATTATCTTCAAGAATGTTAGTCAATGTGGTATTGGTAAAGTACTCATTGGTATAAACAAGTATGATATACCGTATTGTAGTGAAGTAAATCCTGAGGATGAAGAGCAAATTAAGGATTATGTAAAGTCTGAGATTGCTAAGGCATGTCGTGAGTCAAATGACAATACATTGTCTGATATTCTGAGTGAGGCAGAACCTATTCCTTTGTCGGCAGAAATGGCTTTATTGTCAGAGTTGCCAATGTCAAAAGTGAACTCAGAAGAAGCGTTGAGTTTTGCATGGAATCGTCATTGCTCGAATTTCGGTATAGGTTCACAGCCGGAAATGCGCAAGTGGAGCCATATAGATAATTTGGTCAACGCAATTCGTAATTTGATAGATAAGGAAAAAAGTCAAATTCTGTTTGCTAAGCCATTAAATGCTATATATGCAGCTGGCGGAAAACTTAAGATGGATAATGAGAATGCTCTCAATCAGAAAAAGGCAGAAATAACAATGCTGCAAAGTCCTGATGATGATTTGGAGGAAAGAGAGTGCAATCTGTCACGAGCTTGTAGACGTTTGGAGAAAAAACTGGGTTTTCTTGAAGATTCATTGAATGATGACATAAGAATTCTGGTGAATAATGGTGAAGATATTCTTGAGGACTTGGTGGATTCTGCTTGCAACAAAATGGAAAATGTTGTAGAGACGGATTTTGGACGTTTCACTAAAGTTGAAGCGTTACAACCTAAATTCGATAAAATATATTCGAATTTGGTTAATCGTGACGTGAAGAGAAAGATGAAGAATCTGCAAGAGGAAGGTCGTCGCAAGTTTATGTCTTCAATTCAAGACTTCTTTACTGATGCAGAAGATCTCTTGTTAAAGTATCTTCCTGACATTGATACCCGAGATTTCATCAAAGATTTACAAGGAAAGATTGAACTTGATTTGAAAAATGTTTCTTTGTTCAGTAAAGATGGTGAGGAGGTGACAGATGCCGGATGGTTGGATATTATTGGTGGTTTCCTTGATGAATTCTTTAATCGTCTAAGTTTTGGTCTTGTTGGTGCGATAGAAAGAGCATTTAAACATAACTCAACCAAGATAGGCCTATTGAATTTAATTAATAGAGAACGTGACAGTTTTGATTGTGGAGATTCATTGCAAGGTGCTTTTGCTAATAAGGATAAAATCATTAATACTATAAGGCAAAAACTAATTGAAGAGATGTTAAATCCTCTCCAGGAAAAGGTTGAAGAAATCCGAAACGATAAGGCAAACAAGGAGACTAAATTGGAGGAAGCCAAGGCTGCCTTAGATGGTTTGCTTGAGAAGAAGACAATACTGGAAGTACAGTTAGAAGAGGTAACTTCTTTAAAGAATGCAATCTAATAAATAAACTTTATTGACTATATGAGGGTATGGCATCTACGCCTACCCTCTTATGGTTGTATGCTCGGCATGAGCTTATTCTAATGGGTGCAAGTCCCTAACAAGCCCTAATAGCGGGAATTGTATAGCCAATAGCAAGG
>USJD01000155.1 GCA_900554835.1 uncultured Prevotella sp.
GAGCAAGGCGTTTGGCAACGAAATCCTCTGCATGCTTACGGATGGTTTCCAAGCCCTTTTCTGCAATATATTCCTTATCCCTCTTCGAAAGGTGAAAACGGCTGCGGAATGCTGATTTCGAAAGCCTTTCAAACAGATCTGTCAAGTCATACTCTTTGTCTGGAGAGGTATGGTTTTCCTTGTTTTCTGAAGAGACAGAATCTTTCTGATAATCCTCTTTCTCCTCAGGAAACAAATTGAGTTCTACATATCTAGCATGGTTTGCCCTCGAATCTTTTTTCATATCTATTTATCTCCTATATCTGTTTCATCCTTGTAGATAGATACATTCTTATCGAATTTACAAATAATGGAATGCATTTATGATATTTCCGTCTCCAGCTCCAGCAAAATTCTCTTTGCTTCCAGTCCTCCAGCAAAGCCTGTCAAGGAACGATTACAGCCGATAACGCGATGGCAGGGGATAAGGATGCTGATGCCGTTGGCTCCGATAGCTCTAGCCACGGCTCTGACACTATTGGGACTGCCTATATTTTGAGCAATCTCCTTATAGCTTTTGGTTTCACCGTATGGTATATCAAGCAATGCATTCCATACTTTTTTCTGGAAATCTGTTCCTACAGGATGCAACGGAATTTCGAATATCTTGCGATTGCCGGTGAAATATTCATCCAATTGCTTCTTGGTCAGTTCCAAGATAGAAGATGTTTCAATCTTGAACTCTGCCTTCATATATCGCAAAAGGCGAAGTTTGTTGCGCTCTGCACATGGCATTTCATTCCAATCACAAAGGCACAATTCTTCACCCACCGATGCCAAAATTAACTCTCCACAGGGCGAGTTGTAATATTGGATGTTTATTTGCTGCATTCTATCAAATGTGATTAAACAGAATCTTTATTTTTCATATAGTTCTATCGGCAAACCATCTGGGTCACTGAAGAATACAAATCGCTTGCCGGTATATTCATCCGTGCGTATAGGTTCATGCGCGATACCTTTACAGTCAAGTTCATCAATTGCCTCCGAAAGGTCATCCACCTCAAAAGCAAGATGGCGCAGACCAGCTGCTTCCGGATAGGAAGGACGTGCAGGTGGGTTCGGGAAGGAGAACAATTCGATGACATACGCATCATCAAGCCAGCAGTCTGCCTTCCATGAGTCACGTTCTTCACGATAGTTTTCACTCACAATCTTCATTCCGAGCACATCAGTATAGAAATGCTTGGATTTCTCATAGTCGGAGCAAATCACGGCTATATGATGGATTTTGTTAAGTTTCATATATATTGTACTTTTTTGCAAAAATAATAAATATTTTCAGATTTCGCAAGATAAAGTACAATATGGCATTCTTATTTATAATATATTATACTTTTATTGAACTTTTCTTTGAGTTTTGCCATATTTTCATTAACTTTGCCAGCAAAACTATCATTAAGAATTACCCTTTAAAATAAACGTATTATGCAGATATTATTGGCAAATGCCAAAATCATGTTTGATAAGGCAGATAGGGCAGCTGTTTCAAAGCCACTTTTCCAGTCTGTGGCTGAAAATGCAGGCAGTGTGGGCTAAATCCTGCCGTGGAGCTATGGTGAGATACATTTTAAGCAACCAACTTGCTACTCCAGAAGAATTGGCAGCCTTCAGTTACGAAGGTTTTAAATACGCACCAGAATTAGGAGAGGTGGCTTTTCCGCATTTCGTTCGTAATATAACAAAATAGTACTTTTTACCATTCCTACATCAAAGATGATATTCTTGTTTCTGCTCATTGCTGTCTACATCTTATGTCTTAACTTTTTACATAGAAGAACTCAGGCTGCTTGGATTCGGCAAAGGCCTTCTCAAATTTCCAGCTGACTGCCTTATATAACAGACCTCCAAATTGGCGGGCATGCTGAGGGCAGACCACTACACATCTACCACACGAGATACATTTCTTTTCATTTGTCTTATATGGTTCTTCCTGCGTAATGGCTCCGACAGGGCACATCTTCACACAAGCATGGCAGGAAGTACATTTTCCCTTGCTTCCTTCTGGATGCAGGGGAATTGGCTTGGTATCACGATATGGGCGGTTGCCATTTACCATCAGTCGGCTAACTGCTGCCATTTTTGAAATCTGGGATAGAAGTTGACTACTCTTTGAAGCGAAATCATGGAGTTGGGCCATATCATCAGCATCAGGTCTTCCTTCCGCAACCTTAGGGAAAATGGAATGCTGGGCTATGACGGCAGCCGCAGAGAGAAGCTTGAAGCCGTGGGATTCCACCAGGTCCTTCAGCTCTATGAGCGTATCATCGTAGGCTCTGTTACCATAGACACATACTATGATGGCTGGGGTATTGTTTCCAAGAAAACGTCTCAATGAACGAACTGCCATTTCAGGAACTCTACCAGCATAGGAAGGTACTCCCACAATCAACAGATCATCTTCACTTCCAAGCGAGACATCATCCTTCAGCATATCAGAAGTGATGTCATACTCCTTAACTGGCTTCTGAAACTGGGACGCAATCTCACGGACTACACGTCTTGTTGAAAAAGTGGCGCTATAATAGACCAAGTGGATGTTTTTAATATTCATAATGTCATTGTCTTTTTGGGATGCAAAAATACGATTTTTATGTGAAACCAGCAATTGATTTGAAGATTTTTATTATCTTTGAAGAAGATAAACTGCACTCGGCAATCTGTAAGCAAGCTTACATTACGCTCATTTGCACTATATAGAAGGCAAGGGAGCGGACTAGGCAATGCTTTAGTCCGCTCCCTTGTTTAATTTAGTTTAAATCCTGAACAATTCTTGTTTATCTCTAGGTAAAATTGTATCTTTGCCGTGGAGAAAGTTATGTTCAGCACTGCAGAACTTATATTCAACACTGCTGAACTTAAGTTCAACAGCGCTGAACGGAGATTTCTAATGATACAGACACTTTTATGAGGGACTTTTACTTTTTACTGCAAATAGTGATGCTGAGCGATATGGCAGCCAAGACTGCTCCTACTGCACATACACCCATCCAGCCTTCATGTGTCCAGGCTAATCCAGCACAATAAGTGCCAAAGGAGCCACCAATAAAATAGGTGGTCATGAAAATGGTGTTGGCCCTGTTTGAGGCTTCAGGCATTTCCTGAATACAACCACTCTGGTTGCTTAGTTGCAGACATTGTAAACCGATGTCAACCAGGATGATAGCCACAATAAGTCCCATATAGGTGTCGCCAAAGAGATAAGCTGTGGTCCATGCTACAAGCTGCAGACAGGCACCGTAAAGGCTCATTCTTCTAATGCCCCATTGGTTCACAAGTTTTCCTAACCCGCTTGCAGCCAAAGCTCCTGCTATGCCGCACATACCTAATGTGCCTACCATCTCGCTACCCGAGAAGAATGGGGCTTGTGCCAAGCGGAAGGCGAGACAAGACCAGATGGCCATCATACTACCAAAACTGAAAGCGGCACGGATGGCATAGAGACGTATGCGGGCATTGCTGGCTACAATGTGAAAGACACTTTTCATCAGCCCCCTATATGTTCCTACATAGTTGCTGCCTATCTGCGGCATGATCTTGAGCGTGAGAATCATGCAGACAATCATGATGAGGGCTGCAATGATAAACATCTCGCGCCAGCCCAACCATTCGCCTACATAACCGCTGACCACTCTGGAGGCAAGGATGCCTGTAAGCAGACCCGACAGGACAATGCCCATGTTTCTGCTTTTATTTTTCTTCTCGGAGTATTGTCCAGCTATAGGAATGAAGAATTGTGGAATGACCGAACAGGCACCCAGTAGGAGAGAGGCTCCCCAAACAATCCATACTTTTTGGGCGAACGCTATGATAACCGCCATGACGGCTGCTACGGACATATTGATGACGATGATGCGGCGGCGTGAGTAGAGGTCGCCCATAGGAATCAGGAAGCATAAGCCCAATGCATAGCCTATCTGTGTGACAACGGTTATGAGATTAGCCTCATGTTGGCTCACATCCATGTCATGGCGAATCATCTCTAAGAGCGGTTGATTATAGTAGCAGTTTGCTACTGTGAGGCCAGCTATTACGGCCATCGTCAGCAACAAACTGCGCTCTATTCCTTCGTTTTCTTTCAGTTGTTTCATTTTACAAATCAGTCTTTGTAATCCACCTTGATGACAAGTACTCTGATGTCTTGATTGTCGGTATCGTTGGCTACCTTGGCGATGTGCCAGTCACGAGGGAAAAAGATGAAAAATTCATCTGGAGTGCTGTCGTAGAACTTGGTACGGCACTTCTTGTAGTCGTAATGAATGACATCAGGACGGTACTTGCAGTTGGGCGTACTGGTATAGTGGTCGATGATGCCAAAACGCTCCACGCCCTTGACGACATACTGGAAATCAATGTGATGGTTGTGGCTTTCAGAACCGCGCTTTTCCAATGGATCGTTCTTGCTATCCTCTACGCTGATGGTGAGTGATGAGCCTGGAATTTTGTGCTTGCCGCCAGGGATGCTGAGCAAATCGGTCTTGGCAAGATAATCGAAAAGTGCCTTCCACTGTTCAGGATTCTTCTGATACTGGAGATAGAAATCCACGAGATTGACACTGTGGTGAGGGCGAGCCTTGGTAAAGCCATTCTGCCAGGCGCCTGACGCAGCCCATGCCTCTGCCTCCTTGATGAGTTGAGGGTTGTTGCCGTAATACTGGGTATAATAACCTTTCGCATTCTTGCTGCATGAAGACTGGGGCTTACAGCAGGCTTTCTTGTTTTCCTGTGCTACCATTGCCAATGAAGAAGAGAGCAATAGAGCGATTCCAAAAATGATTTTTTTCATTGTCGTTACGTTGATTATGTTGATTTGTCTTAATCGTTGCAAAGGTACATCAAATTCATGAGATGACCAAGCAAAAAACACAAAAAAATGTGCTTATTTCCAATAGGGGAGATAAGCACATTTTCTATAGGTTTACTGGTTCTTTCTGTTCATTTTCTTAAGAATCAGTTGCAAGACTTACTTCTGAAGAGGAATCTTCTTGACACGACGCTCGTGGCGGCCACCTTCGAAGGAAGCTGAGAAGAACTCGTCCATGATAGCCTCTGCAGTCTTGTTGTCGATGAAACGGCCTGGAAGTACCAAGACATTTGCATCATTATGCTGACGGATGAGGTGAGCAATCTCCTTGTTCCATGCCAAACCAGCACGTACACCCTGATGCTTGTTCAAGGTCATGGAGATACCCTCGCCACTACCGCAGATACCGATACCAGGATAAACCTCGCCGCTCTCGATACCCTCGCCAAGTGCATGACCGAAGTCTGGGTAGTCAACGCTTTCGTCGCTATATGTACCATAATCCTTTACAGGATAACCTTTCTTCTCCAAATACTGCAATACAAATTGTTTCATTGGGAAACCTGCGTGATCGCATGCAACTCCTACTGTCTTTACTTCCATAATCGTTAAAATTTAAAGGTTAGAACTTATTTATATGAAAAAAAGGAGTCAGGTGAAGGAGAAAAAGGGTAGTCTGAAACCCTCCAACTCCTTCACTTCTTACTCCTTTTTGTATTCTTTATGCCTCAGCCAAGAATGCCTTTACCTGCTTGTAAACATTCTCGCCTGTGTAACCGAGTTTCTCATCGAGCACCTTGTAAGGAGCAGAGAAACCGAAGCTCTCCATACCCCAAACCTTACCGTTGGCGCCTACGAGACCCTGGAGTGTTACAGGAAGACCAGCTGTCATACCGAAGATCTTAGCGTTCTTTGGCAATACGCTCTCCTGATACTCCTTGCTCTGACCACGGAACAAGCCCTCTGATGGAGCACTTACCACGCGAACCTTGATGCCATCAGCACGCAAAGCCTCGCAACCTGCCTCCAATGTAGAAACCTCAGAACCGCTGGCTACCAAGATTACATCTGGATTCTCATCGCTGCCTGCTACGATGTAAGCACCCTTAGCTGCCTGCTCGTAATCTGTTCCCTCTGGCAACTTAGCGATGCCCTGGCGAGAGAAGATCAAAGCTGTTGGAGTCTCAACGTTCTCCATAGCGAGCTTCCAGCAAACGGTAGTCTCGTCAGCATCAGCTGGACGGAATACGCGAACGCTGTCCTTACCTGCATGGTTCTTCAACTTCTCCATCAGGCGGATCTGTGCCTCCTGCTCAACTGGCTCGTGAGTAGGACCGTCCTCACCAACGCGGAATGCATCGTGAGTCCAGATAAACTTCACTGGAACCTGCATCAAGGCAGCGATACGAACAGCTGGCTTCATATAATCAGAGAATACGAAGAATGTACCCATTGCTGCAACCACACCACCGTGGAGCATCATACCGATACACATATCAGCCATTGTCAACTCAGCAACACCTGCCTGGAAGAATGCACCTGAGAAGTCACCACGAACGATGCTCTTGGTCTTCTTCAAGAAACCATCTGTCTTATCAGAGTTAGAAAGGTCAGCAGAAGCACAGATCATGTTAGGAACCTGCTCTGCCAAAACTCCGAGACAAGCAGCAGATGCTGCACGTGTAGCTGAACCAGCCTTCTGCTCAACCTTGCTCCAGTCTACCTTAGGAGCCTTGCCGCTGAACCACTCATCCATCTGGGCAGCCTTCTCTGGGTTAGCCTTGCGCCACTCAGCCTCTGCAGCCTTGCGCTCAGCAACAATCTTCTTCAACTCCTCAGCACGCTTAGCGTAGATTTCCTTTACATCGTCGAAGATAACGAATGCATTCTCAGGATCACCACCGAGGTGCTTGATAGTATTTACGTAAGCGTCGCCACCGAGAGGAGCACCGTGAGTATTGATGCAAGCCTCGTAGCTTGTGCCGTCTGCGCGGAGAGCACCCTTACCCATTACGGTCTTACCGATGATGAGGGTAGGGCGATCCTGTTCTTTCTGAGCTGCATCAAGAGCCTCGCGGATCTGAGCTACGTCGTTACCGTTGATCTTGATGACGTTCCAACCCCAAGCCTTGTACTTCATCTCTGTATCCTCGTTCATTACAACGCCACACTCTGTAGAGAGCTGGATGTCGTTAGAATCGTAGAACATGATGAGGTTGTTCAAGCCGAGGTTACCTGCGATACGGCCTACGCCCTGAGAGATTTCTTCCTCTACTGCACCATCAGAGATATATGCATAAATCTTGTGCTGCATCATAGTAGAACCAAGACGAGCCTCCAGGAACTTCTCGGCAACAGCTGCACCAGCTGCGAGGGCATGCCCCTGACCAAGAGGACCAGATGAGTTCTCGATACCACGCTCGAGGTCAAGTTCTGGGTGACCTGGAGTTACAGAACCCCACTGGCGGAACTGCTTGAGGTCTTCCATTGAGAAGAAACCGCGCATGGCCAAACCTGCATAAAGCATTGGGCTCATGTGACCTGGGTCAAGGAAGAAACGGTCACGACCTGTCCATGTTGGATCTGCTGGATCATATACCAAATACTCAGCGAAAAGTACATTGATGAAATCAGAACCACCCATAGCACCACCTGGGTGACCTGAGTTAGCTTTTTCTACCATTGAGGCAGCCAAGATACGGATATTATCGGCTGCATGATTCATTACCTTAATGTCATTCATAATAGAATTATAATTTTTATTTGTTAAAACTTCTGCTGAAACGATAGGTCCCAGAGCCTTTTGATGTATAAAAACAGGCTCTGGCCTTTTTACACCCTACAAAAATACTATTTTATTTTTAAAACAACAATAGATTTTGCAGGAATCTTTACTTTTAGGGCGTTTTTCTTCAATTTCGCGTCCTTAAATGTGGTTGGCTTCACTACTTCTGGATGTTCGAAGTCATTGAAGTCGCTTACTTTCTTGCAAGTGAGAATTTCACCTGCCACGGTTTTTGCCTGTATTCCGTCGAGGGCAAATTCTATCTCCTGAGCTTTGTCCAGACTTACGTTGGCAAGTGAAACGACGATGGTTCCGTCTGCCTTCTTGGCTGCTGAAGTGGAAACTACAGGAATCTTGCGACCATTTTTGGCATGGCTGTCGCCACGAACGTCCATAGAATCACATTTCACATCCATCGGAAGGTAGGTTGCCTCCTGGAAATCCTTATACATATTGAATACGTGGTAGGTAGGAGTGAGTACCATGTGACCTGTACCCTTCGTATCTGTCAGAATCATTGACTGGAGAACGTTGACCACCTGAGCGATATTGGTCATGCGGATTCGGTCGCAATGGCGATGGAAAACATTCAGGGAGAGCGCTGCTACAAAGGCATCGCGCATACTGTTCTGCTGATAGAGATGGCCCTTGATAGTGCCCGGTTCCTCATCCCACCAGGTTCCCCACTCATCGACCAGAAGACCGATTTGCTTCTTAGGGTCTGCCTTGTCCATAATGGCCTCGTGCTTCTTGATGACATCCTCGATGCCGAGACACTTGCCCATGGTCCAATAGAAATCGTCGTTATTGAATTTGGTAGCAGAGCCTTTGCTGCCACTCCAACCAGTGACAGTATAATAATGCAAAGAGATTCCGTTGGCACGATGACCAACACGGTCCATCAAGACTTTGGTCCAGTTGTAATCGTAGTCGCTGGCACCTGATGCAATCTTGTAGAGTTGGTTGCCATCGTAATTGCGGCAATATACAGAGTAGCGGCGGAAGAGATCTGAATAATACTCAGGACGCATGTTGCCACCGC
>USJD01000156.1 GCA_900554835.1 uncultured Prevotella sp.
CGTGGAATTCTACAATCTTCGTGGTGGCAAGGAACGCATCTTCGATGACATGAACAATGGCTTTGGCTGGAATCGATTGCCAAAATCGTTCATGGCACAGAATACTGTATTCCTGCTTATGACAGCTCTCATCAGAAACTTCTACAAAGCTATTATGCAGAGATTGAAAACCCATGAATTTGGATTGCGTGCCACCAGCAGAATCAAGACCTTTGTTTTCAAGTTCATCTCTGTTCCTGCGAAATGGATTAAGACATCACGTAGGCATGTATTGAACATTTACTCAGACAACAATGCTTATGCCAACCTGTTCAAGACAGACTTTGGTTAAAGACCATGCTTTTCTGGTTAAACCAGCGTATTACCTCAAGTCGCTTTATGGGGTAAGGGGATTTTGTGTCTGCGACATTTCTGTTGTGCAAGAAATATGTACAATAAAATGAATTTTGTCGCTTTGCAAGCAAAATCCCACTAAACCCTATAGGTTGCGGATTTGAGGATATTTTAAGGGAATAATCCGTTAACTATTTGCAGAAAATGGACAAGTGACGAGCACTCATTGCTCGCATGGTGAGCATCGGATATAAAAAATCCCTTGCAACATTTCTGCTGCAAGGGATTCATCATCTTTCTACCTTAATGGTAATACACTACATAAACTTTAAAACTAAACTTAGAATCTGTAAACAGCAAAACTGTTTGCCTTCATCTTCACATTCAATACGTTGCCGTTTGCCTGAGCATCTGATACTACAGGAACTACCACATTCTTATTGTCTATCTTGTTTTCTGCCTGAATATCATCGGCATGAAGAACGGTTACCTTACCTGGGTTCAACTTTTTCAAGCCATTGAAGGTAACGTTGATTTCCTTCTCCTCATTAGAGGTATTGGCAATCTTCACGATGTAGCTCTTGGTTGTCTTGTCGAAACAAGCGGTGGCATAGAGACCATTCTCGCCTGCTACAGCCTTGCCGTTTTCGGTAAGCTTCAACACATTGGTTCCCTTGTTGAGTCCGTAGAGCTGCTGAACATAGTAGTTGGCAGAACGCACTGAGCTGAGATTGTCAAACCAGATGAGGTCTGGACGCCATTGCCAGCCTTCTACATGAGCGAAGAGTGGGGCATAGGTTGCCTGGTAAACCACGTCTGCATTACGCTCTAAACCTGTCATGAAGGCTGCCTCTGAGAGGGCTGCCTCCCATGAGTTTGGATCATGCTTGGCATGGGCTGCATACTCGCCAGCGAATACCTTAGGACCCTTGCGGTCGTACTTGTCGTAACGGCTGGCATTGCTGCGGAACCACTCTGGGCTCTTGTAGTAATGCTCATCCACCATATCTACGCCCAACTTGCGCATCTGTTCCCAACCATAGTCGAAGTCCTTGCCGTCGGCTGATGGACCTGATGAACCGCAGATCTTGATCTTTGGATACTTGGCATGGATCTGCTCCATGAACTTCTGCAAACGCTCTGGATACATAGGACCCCACTGCTCGTTACCGATACCAATCTGCTTCAGGTTGAATGGTGCAGGATGACCCATATCGGCACGGAGCTTACCCCACTTGGAGGTAACAGGACCATTGGCGAACTCGATCAGGTCGAGGGCATCGTCGATATAGCTCTGGAGATCCTTGACTGCTACATGCGCATTAGGATCCTTATCATCGTTCTGATACTGGCAAGCCAGACCTACAGAAAGAATTGGCAATGGCTCTGCACCAATCTTCTCAGAAAGGAGGAAGTACTCATAGAAGCCCAAGCCCAAAGACTGATAGTAGTTAGGGAAAAGGCGATGTGGGAAGGTATCTCTCCAGCGGTTCTCGTTCAGAGGACGGTTCTCAGGAGCACCCACAGAGTTCTTCCACTCATAACGGGTATCGAGGTCGGTTCCCTCTACGATACATCCACCAGGGAAACGGAAGATGCCTGGCTTCAGGTCGGCCAAATCCTGTACGAGGTCGGCACGGAGACCATTCCAGTTGTCCTCTGGGAAGAGAGAGATGTGGTCGAGATCTACGCTCTCAGAACCTTTCTCCAGATATACACGCATCAAACCCTTGGCATCGGTCTGAGGAGAGGTCAGGGTAGCTGTAAGCTTCTGCCACTTATTATTGGTGATGTTGATGACCTGCTTGGCAATGACATCATTCTTGGAATTGACGAGTTCTACACGAATCTTGCCCTGCTTGCCATCGATGAGATGCAGACGGCCATATACGGTGAAATCGTACTTCATATCCTTCTTCAAGCCCATGCCGAAGAAACCGCGGTTCTCAAGACCGGTCTGCTTCTCACGGGCACCGGCACTCTCGAGAGTTACATAATGAGGGTTGCGGTCGAAGGCTGGCTTCACGTCACTTACAGTTACATTTCCGAAGGTATTCCATCCCATCAGGCGCTGTGGGAACTCGAAGGAACGGTTTTCTACCATCTCTGCATAGAGACCGCCATCTGCACCAAAGTTGATGTCCTCGAAGAAGATGCCATACATGGTTGGCTGGATTTCTACACCAGGCTTGTTTGCCTGAACTGCAAACTGATGCTGTGCTGAAGCACCGAGCGAAGTCATGCCTGCCAGCATAAGGGCAGCGAAGATATTCGTTTTTCTCATGTTTACGTTGTTTATTTTTAGGTTTATTCTTAATTTTGTGATATTCTTATTGAATAATTAAGTTGTATTGCTTAATGCGTTTGCAAAGATACAGAAAATCCACCCCAAATGGGGTGGACTTTCTGATTAAATATGTTGGATTATTGCTCAAATGCTCTATTTTTGGGTCTCATGAGCCTTAATCTCATGGGTTCTTTCCTATTTATTCAATGGGATAATGGTGAAACTGAAAGTCTTGTCGCCATAATGAATGCGGTATTTCTCCAAAGGCCATGCGCCCCAAGAGTTCTCGCCGCCTACACCCATGTGCTCGCCATCGAGGAAGAGATTGGTGTATTTTGACTTCTTCAGGTTGAAACTGTGGCGCTGATCTTTCTCGTCGCCATCATCCAGTTCTTCTGTATCGAAGTGGAGGGCACTTGCATAGAATGGCTTGCAGTTCTTGACCATGAATCCGAAGCCTGCTGCATCTGTCTGCTTCCACCAACGGATATCGCCCTTGGTTCCACTTTCCTGTGGACGGACGTAAGGGAAGTACTGGTTGTCTGCATCGTTGCTGTAGATGCCTATCTTCATGCAGTCCTCACGGTCGGAGTAGTTTTCGATAGGGCCACGGCCGTAGTACTGGCTCTTGTCCATTTCGTATGGCAACTGCATCTGCATACCGAAGCGGAAGAGATCGCTTACTTTCTCGCCTTCTGTAGCGATGAAGTTCTCAGTAACCTTTACGGCTCCTGTGTTTGGCATAATCTGATAGATCAGTTCCAGCTTGCCCATTACCTCTGGCATATTGTAGTTGGCGCAGATGGTATAGGTATTGGCCTTCTTGTTCTTCTCTATGGTAATTCCGCTCAATTCCAACTTAGGGTTCTTCCATGCCTTGAATTTCTTCTGGAATCCTGCACCCATGTCGTTATCTGTAGGAGCACGCCAGAAGTTTGGCTTCAAGGTTCCGCCTTCGCCGAGGAATGACTTGCCCTGATAGGTGTATTCAGAGATAAGACCGGTTGTGCGGTTTACCTTTACTGTCAGGTCGGCTGTTGAAACGGTAATGTCCTGTTCGCCCTTCTTGTCTGTAAACTTGGTCTTCACCTTCTTGCCGTCCTGAGCCTTAGCCAATTTGTCTGAACAATGACCGCAGCACTTCTTCTCCTTTACTGTCAACTGGTTGTAGGCAACAATCTGTCCTGCTTCCATCAGCGGCTCTGCTTTCTTCAGGCGGAAGTCGATGTTGAGGAAAATCTCCTTGCCCTTTGCCTGGGTGAGGTCGTAAGGAAGGGTGAAGGTCTTGGTCTGATGAGGGGCTACGTCGATGTCGGCGATGGTGCCGTTCTGTGTCTCCACACCATCTTCGATGAGGCTCCATGCCAAAGCATAGTTGCTCAGATCGCGGAAGAAGTTTTCGTTATATACGTTCACTTCGCCCTTGGCTGCATCCTTCAGGGTAGCCCAGATGTTCTGGTACTGGTAAGCCACCTCGTAGGCATGAGGATTGAGCTGGCGGTCTGGACCGATGATACCATTGCAGTTGAAGTTGTTGTCGCTTGGGTCATAACTGTTGTAATCGCCACCGTAGCAATATTCTATCTTGCGGAGCTCTTCATTGCTCATTTCCTCAGGATTCTTGATGGTCATCGGCTTCAATACCTTGCGGTGCAAGCCCTGGTCCACGAAGTCCCAGTCGAAACCACCTTGGAAGATAGGATATTTGCGTACCAGATCCCAATATTCTTTCAGATTACCGCCCGAGTTACCCATCGTATGGTTGTACTCGCATTGTATGAGCGGCATTTTGCTATTTGGGTTCTTGCAGTAATTCTCGCAGTTCTTTACAGAATAATACATCGGGCAGAAGATGTCTGTGCCTTCTCCCTGGCGAGCCTGCTCATACTGTACTGGGCGGCTCTGGTCCTGAGATTTCACCCACTTGTAAGCCTGGAGGAAATTGTCGCCCATCACGGTCTCATTACCCAAACTCCATGTCACAACAGAAGGATGATTGAAGTAGATAGAGACATTATGCTGGTTGCGCTCCATAATCTGCTTGGCAAACATCGGTTTCTTGGCAGCAGCATCATCGCCATACTGGAAACCGTGGCTCTCCTGGTTGGCTTCTGCTACGAGGTAGATTCCGTATTCGTCGCAGAGATCATACCAGCGTGGGTCATCAGGATAGTGGCAGGTACGAACGGCGTTGATGTTCAGGCGCTTCATGATCTTGATGTCCTGAATCATGCGTTCCAAGCTTACTACATATCCGCCGTCTGGGTCGATTTCATGACGGTCGGCACCCTTGATGAGTACAGGCTGGCCATTCACGAGGAATTGCTTGTTCTTGATTTCCACCTTGCGGAAACCTACCTTGACAGGAGTGATGCTTGCTGATTTCATGTTGCCATTCTTCAGCGCACTTGAGAGGGAAACCTGAAGGGTATATAAATAAGGTGTCTCTGCATTCCACTTGTGTGGATTCTCTACGTTCATCGTAATGTTGGCTGTTCCGTTCTTTGCCAAGCCTGTAGCTGTAGCCACCTGCTTGCCCTCTTTGTCGAAGAGGATGAAGTTCAGCTTGCCTGTTCCCTTTACCTTGGCAGAGATGTTGAGTACGCCATCCTTGTAGTTGTTGACGAGGTCTGGAGTCACACGGATATCCTCCAAATGCAACTTGGCATCACGAGCGAAGAGATAGCATTCACGAGCCACACCACTCAGGCGCCAGAAGTCCTGGTCTTCATCCCATGAACCGTCACACCAGCGGAAGGTCTGGAAAGCGATGAGGTTCTTGCCCTTCTTCAGATAAGGAGTGATGTCAAACTCGGCAGCTACCTTGCTATCCTCTGCGTAACCGACAAACTTGCCGTTTACATAGAGATAGATGTTGGAAGTAACGCTACCGAAGTGGGCTACTACCTGCTTGCCGTCCCAGTTTTCTGGAATATTGATGATGCGGCGGTAAGAACCTACGTGGTTGTCCTTGGTAGGAACTGCAGGAGGTTGCTGGTCGAAATGTCCGCGCCATCCGAAGCCCACATTTACGTATTCAGGAACTCCGAATCCGTTCATCTCCCAGATACCAGGCAGATTCATGGTCTTCCAGTTGGAGTCGTCGAGGTCAACCTTGTAGAAATCGGTAGGGCGCTGGTCGGCATTCTCTACCCAGTTGAATTTCCATGTTCCTTCCAATGACAGATAATTCTTGCTCATGGTCTTGTTGACTTGCGCGAGATCTCTGCTCACCAGTTTGCCTCCCTCTTCATATACCATATCCTCTGGGGAATAGGTGAAGAAATTGGTGTGTAA
Source organism: uncultured Prevotella sp. (assembly GCA_900554835.1). GTDB lineage: Bacteria > Bacteroidota > Bacteroidia > Bacteroidales > Bacteroidaceae > Prevotella. The sequence continues at coordinate 5,918 of USJD01000156.1, forward strand.
TGGAAAACGATTGATGGCATTCACCTGCAGGTCGTGCCATTCGGTATAGCTTGGTTGTTGGACTGTCGCCGCATTCAACGACTTAATGGCAGCCTTCGGTTTCTTCATACCAAAGGTTGCCATTGCCAAACTTGCCATACCTAATGTAATGAAAAGTCTTTGTCTCATAATTATAGGTTGGTTTTATTATTAGAAATGTTGTTTATTTCGTAGCCAGATACTTGTCGTATTCGCAAGCTACGAGGAGCATAGCGCCCACTCCGAAGTTAGCCTGAGAATTGGCATCAACGGTTTGTCCTGGGATGGCACGCTCGCCGATAGGTTGTACGTAGCCCACCTTGCCATCTTCCTGAACGGCGGTCTCTGTGAGATAGGTCCAGGCGCGTTCGATAACCTTCTTGTATTCTTTCTTGACTAAGAATCCGTTGTTTACACCCCAAAGCATACCATAGGTAAAGAAGGCAGTACCGCTGGTCTCTGGTCCTGGCGCATGATCAGGATCCATCATCGAACGGGTCCAGTATCCTTCCGGCTGCTGGATTTCAGCCACAGCCTTAGCTAATTTCTGGAATTTATCTACGAAGAACTGGTAGTGCTTGTAGTCCTTTGGCATATCCTGCAGCACCTTTGCCAAGCCTGCAAGAACCCATCCGTCACCACGAGCCCAGAAGTCTTTCTTGCCGTTGGCACTCTTGTGCTTAGGATAAACGTACTTGCCGTCACGGAAGTAGAGGTTGGTCTCCTTGTCGAGCATAATCTCATCGGTAGTGAGGAGATTGTCGTAGAGCTTGTCGAGATACTTGGTATCGCCCGTCAACTTGTACATCTTGGTCATTACCGGCATTACCATATAGAGGGCATCGCTCCACCACCAGTAGTCTGTAGGTTCAGAGTAAGCCTCATAGTGCATCACCTCTTTGGCGCGTTTTACCATAAACTCAGAAGCTTCGGCATTACCCTTGGCAGCCTCGATATTATAGAGGTCGATGTAAGTCTGGAAGCAGATCTGCCAGTCGCCGAAGAGCACGTGATCTTTCCCCTCGCCGTATGGTTTGTATTTCCATTTGGCAGGATTGGCTTCTCTTGCACCGGTCCAGTCGTTGTATTCAGCCCAGCGGATAGAGTAGTCGAGCATCTTCTGGTCTTTGAGCATCTTGTAAACCTCCATGTTGCCTGTATGATAAGCAGCATTATCCCAGAAAGCGCGAACTTCTGCCTTATTATTGGTCTGCCAGTAGGTGTTTACCTTCTTGATGAGTTCCACTACTTGTTCATGGTCCCATTTCTTGGTAGCCTTCACTTCTTTCTTATTTACTTTCTTGACCTTAGCGGTCTTCTTGGCTGGCTGTGCTGCGCTCAAAGGCAAAGCCAAGGCTGCAGCCGCCATTATCATTATTATCTTGTTCATTGTGTTGAATGTTGAGTGTTGAGTGTTGAGTGTTGAATGTTGAGTGTTGAGTGTTCTGTGCTTGATGTTTAATTTAACGCTATACTTTGAGCAAGCAAGTTAACATTCAACACTCAACATTCAACATTCAAAACCTCCTCTTACCACTTGTCCTTGGTGACAATCTCGTCTTTCCAGTGATGATCCTTAGGGAACTGCTGGTTGTTCCAAGCCTTGACCTGTGTCCAAGGCTGTGCTGCATCGGTCCAGAATGGATGGTCGGCAGGCAAGCCGAGAGGCATGAAGGCGAGGGTTGTCATGTAGAGAGAACCGTTATTGGTGTACCAGTCGGCTACATCCTTCTGACTGTTTCCGCAGAAACCGATAGAGAGATAACCCTTCTCGTTGAAGTTGTTCTGCTGGTCGAACATGCGATGGAGCACCTTGGTGAGGGCTGCACGTACCTGACCGTTGCTCAAGTCCTTAGGCAACTTCTGATACCATGCCATCAGAGCCAAAGGCTGCATGGTAGCCATACGGTAAGGAATACTTCTTCCGAATGCAGGGAAGGTGCCTTCAGGAGAGATGAATCTTTCGAGAATGATGCTGTACTTCTGACAACGCTTCAACTCGCGGTCGTAATATTTCTGATAGTCGAGGCGGGAATTGACCTTCGCATCCACCATTGCCTGGAGAGTTTCCAGATACATCGGATGAAACACATAGCTGCTGTAGTAATCGAATGCGAACGAAGGACCATCAGCATACCAGCCATCACCTACATACCACTCCTCTACCTTGCGGCAGGCAGAATTGACGCGATATTCATCGAAATCGCCACCAGCCTTTGCCATGAAACTCTCGATGGTGGAAGAGAAGAGGAGCCAGTTGGTGTAAGGAGGATCGATGTGGCGGAGTTTGGCAAACTCTGTGAGATAGCGCTTCTTGGTCACATCGTCCAAAGGTTTCCAGAGCGTATCGTAAGCACGGAGGAAACTCTCTGCGATATAGGCTGCATCTACCAGGTTCTGACCTCCGATGCCCCAGCAGAGATAGTCTGGACTCTGAGGATCAACGGCATTCTTGTAGGAAGCCAACGCCCATTCACGCAATTGCTTGCGCTGCTTGCTCTCAGCAGTAGCATCATCTGGAAGAGTGAGCCATGGAGCCACACCTGCCATCAGTCTGCCGAAGCACTCCATATAGAGCACCTTCCTGTTGCGGTTGTCGAAGCTTGGACTGAACTCCGTCTGCATATTCTTCTGCAGCTCGCCCTTTGCCATATTCTCCAGCACAGGCTGAGCCATCTTATAGGCAAGCGAGCACCAATATTGGCGGTCGCTCTGCTGTTGTGCCT
>USJD01000157.1 GCA_900554835.1 uncultured Prevotella sp.
AATGGGGCAGACTGTAAATCTGCTGGCTATGCCTTCGGTGGTTCGAATCCATCACCACCCACTTTTCCCAAAACAACTCAAAAAATATTGAATCCGATTCCTAATATTAGGTTTCGGATTCTTTGTTTTTATATACCTCTCTGACCCCACTTTTATTTTTGGCTGGGCAAGGAAAAATTTCTCCCTGCCCAAGCAAAAATTATTTCCTGCAGAAGCAACTCATTATGCCTGCGTCTGTGTTTTGGGCCAATTCACTAAAAAAAGTTTACTTTTGGCACGGGTAAAGGCGGTATAAAGCCAATGGATATAATCGGGCGTCAACATATCATCCGTCATATATCCCTGATCTACATAGACATGTTCCCACTGTCCACCCTGTGCCTTGTGGCAGGTGATGGCATAGGCATACTTCACCTGCACGGCATTGAAGTACTGATCTTCCCGGATGGCCTTCATGCGGTCTGCCTTCAGCGGAATGTCCTGATAGTCTTCCTCTACCCCACGGAAAAGTTGTTCCTGCTGCTCACGGGTAAGGGCTGAAGCCTCACTCTGCAAGGTATCCAACAATGCCGTTACGCTGATTTCATAATTATCATAGTCAGGAAACTGGAGCAGGAGTGTGGCAAAATGAAAACCATAAAGATCCAGGTGGCGGCGCACCCGCAACACTTTTGCCCGGTCGCCATTCGCTAAGAAAGAAGGAATCGACTGCAGTTCCTTCCTCACTTCAGGCGTATCGCCCGCAGCCTTCAACTGCTTCCGCTCATTCTCCGTCCAATAATAATTGTTCTTCACAATCATGAGCATATCACCGCTGGAGAGTTCTTCCTCCCGGTCGAGCACCATATTGCGGATACCATTATTATAAATATTCGCCCTCTTGTTGCTGCGCGTAATCACCATCGTCTCATCCTGTCCTACCTGGTAATAACTGTTGGCAAGACTCTCCACGAGTTCATTGCCCGGCATCATCACAATATCGGCAAAACCCTGGAAACGGATGAGAGGCAACTGGGTGATATCATCATGGGTTATCATCTGGCGGATGACCGTAGCGTTATACAAGATACCGGACTCCTGACTCTGACGGAGCACCTCATTGAGATCGCACTCATACACTTTCAGTCCATAGCCCTCCAGCATCATCGCCTGAAGAGCAGGAGATTCCTCCTCCCCCACCGGCGGCAACTGAGCCTTGTCGCCAATGACCATCAGACGGTCGTTGCGCCCCTGATAAACAAAATGCACCAGGTCGTCCAGCAAAAAGCCACTTCCGAAATTCCCGTCGCCCAAACCGAGATTAGAAACCATGGAAGCCTCATCCACCATAAACAAGGTGTCTGTATAGAGATTATCATTCAGATTGAATTTTCCATCCACACCGGCAAAAGATTTCTCACGGTAGATACGGCGATGGATGGTATAGGCAGGACAACCGCTGTTGAGCGAGAACACCTTTGCCGCCCTACCCGTAGGAGCTAAAAGCATAACCTTCTGACGGATAGCCTGCAAGGTACGTACGATGGCACCCGAGAGGGAAGTCTTACCCGTACCCGCAGAACCTCGCAGAATCATCGCACAATGAGGGGTCGTATCCGTGAGGAATTGAGCAAAAACCTCCAGGGCATGCGCCTGTTCAGAAGTAGGCTGAAACCCAAATTGTTGTAATATCTGATATTTTAACTCTTCTTTGACCATATTTCAAAAACATTTTGTATCTTTGCACTTGCAAAAGTAACAATACTTTTTGAAATGAAACGAAAAATAAACATAAATTATATATTAGGGGCATGCGTCATCGTGCTTTTAGTACTCTGCACGCTGAGTATCTCTCAGCCGCTCCGTTTCCAGTCTGCCAAGCAAGAACGGGAAAAGGCGGTGAAGGAAACACTCATGAAAATACGTACGGCAGAAGAAAGATACAAGGCACGGCACGGAGGCTATTCGGGGGATTTCCAGACGCTCATCAAGGGAAAATATCTTCAGGAATCCCTACAGTATATCCCATACTCTGACGGCAAGAAGTTTACGCTCTCCGCCACAACCATCGTCAGCAAAAGCGGCAAGCAGATTCCGCTGATGGAATGCGGAGCCGCTTATGAAGACTTCCTCAACGGACTGGATGAGAACGCCATACAGGAACTCATAGACAAAGCAATGATTTCAGGAGCATATCCTGGACTCAAGATAGGTGACATTACAACAGACAACAACAATGCAGGTAACTGGTAACAACAAGAATTGGCAACAAGCCCGACTCACTATCCGCGTGAGCAACAATACACTCAGCTTTTCCGTCGTGGACAGAGAAGCCGAGCATCAAGTGATATACGAACCTTACACGGTGAAAAGTGGAGTCTCCATGGCGGCAAACCTGCGCCAGGCTTTCAAGGAAAGCGACTTGCTGCAACGAGGATACTCGAAGGTAAGAGTGTATATAGATACCCCTGTACTCATCGTACCGGTAGAAGATTTTAAGGAGGAAGACCTCACCACCCTCTACCAGCATGCTTTCACGAAGCACGACAGTGATGCCCTTCACTACCGGGTGCAACCATCACTGAATGTTGTGGCTATCTTCCCTATCAACAAGGACTTGAAATTGGTGGTAGAAGACAATTTCAGCAACGTGCGCTTCACCCCTATCCTGCAACCCGTATGGAACTATCTTCACCAGCGCAGTTTCGCAGGAATCAGACGCAAGTTGTTTGCCTATTTCCATGACAAGAAGGTAGATATCTTCAGTTTTGAAAAGAACCGTTTCAAATTCTTCAATTCATTCGAAGCACCCCACCCAAAGGATGCCATCTACTTCATGATGTATATATGGAAGCAGTTGGGAATGGACCAGCAGCAGGACGAACTGCATCTCGTAGGTGACATTCCAGACAAAGAATGGCTTCTCTACAACACCAAACTCTATATCAGGAAAGTGAATGTACTGAATCCTTGTGCAGAGTTCAACCGTGCCCCTATCACAGAGATAAAAGGCATGCCATTCGACCTGTTGACTCTATACTTGAGCAAATAAAGAAAAATCAGAAATATCCGATTTTCAATCAAAAAAAAATCAGGATTTAAATCAGAAAGAATCAGGATTTATAAACAACAATCAGATTGATAAACAGAAAGAATTATGAGAATTATTACAGGACAATATAAGGGACGCCATTTTGACATTCCCCGTACATTCAAGGCGCGCCCTACTACAGACTTCGCCAAGGAGAACATCTTCAATGTACTCCAGGGTTACATTGACTTTGAAGATGCCACTGCCCTCGACCTTTTCGCAGGAACAGGAAGCATCTCCTTGGAACTTGTATCGCGCGGTTGTAAGCAAGTGGTAAGCGTAGAAGCCGACCGTGATCATGCCAATTTCATCCGCCAATGTTTCAAGAAACTCAATGAAGACAGAGACATTCTGGTACGTGGCGATGTATTCCGCTTCCTGAAATCCTGCCACCAGAAGTTCGACTTCATCTTTGCCGATCCTCCTTATGCTTTGGAAGACCTGGCAAAGATTCCAGACTTAGTATTAAACGGTGAGCTGCTCAACGAGGACGGCATCTTCGTTTTCGAGCATGGCAAGAACCATGACTTCTCCGACCATCCGAGATTCTTGGAGCACAGAAGTTACGGCAGCGTCAACTTCTCCCTTTTCAGATAGCCAACCCTTTCCGATAATTAACTCTTTTCAGATATTAACTCTTTTCAGATATTAACTCTTTGTCTGATAACTACACTGATGGTTATCAGACAAAGAACATGATGAGAATCTGAGCAATAATCACTCTGACAAACATGCCCAGGGGATAAACCGTAGCGTAAGTGATACTTGGTGTATCCCCTTCCAAGGTATCATTGGCATAATTCAGCGCCATCGGATTGGCCATACTTCCACAGAGGATGCCACAGATGCTTCCGAAATCATACTTCTTGGTTTTCAGAATGATGAAACCCACGATGACAACAGGAACCAGTGTGATGAGGAAGCCGATGCCTACCCACATCAGACCTTCGGGACGGACAACTGTCTCGAAGAACTGACCGCCCGCCTCCAGACCCAAGCACGCCAGATACAAGGCAAGACCCAACTCGCGCAACATCAAACCTGCACTGCGGGTCATATAGGAAATGAAATGCACACGAGGACCCAAGGCACCTATCAGAATACCCATCACGATAGGTCCACCGGCAATACCGAGACGTACCGGAGCCGACATGCCAGGGATGTTAAGCGGAATCGTGCCAACGGCAAGACCTAAGATGATTCCGAGGAAGATAGCACCCAAGTTAGGTTCGTTGAGTGTTTTGACTGCATTACCCAAGAACTGTTCCACATGATCGATACTGGTAGGATCGCCCACTACGGTAAGGCGGTCGCCATACTGAAGTCGCAGGTCATCGGTAGCCAACAGTCGGATATCACCACGGAGCACACGGCTCACATTCACGCCATAACTGTTGCGCATCTGAAGATGTCCGAGTCGCTTACCATTGAGTCCCGGACGAGTAACCACGATGATGCGGCTTTCCACCTTGGCATCAATGGCATTCCAGTCCACCTTATCATTATTCCACTCCTTATCCACTTTCTTACCGAAGAGAATCTGCATGGCAGACACCTCGTCCTTATTCGTCACCACCAGCACATTATCGCCTGTATGAAGCACGGTATCTGCTTGTGGCACAATCACCTGTTCACCACGCCAGACACGAGAGATGATAAACTTACGGTGAGTAAGCATGGAGATTTCAGCAATCGTATTACCATTGAGTGCCGGATTCACAATCAGATACTGTCCGATGGCAGTATGGTCGTCATCATCATTGTTTCTGATTTGCAGATCCTCAGGTTTCACAAAGAGTTTGCGCAGCAGCATCATCGCCAAGATGACACCCACAACACCCAAGGGATAAGTGACCGCACAGCCCAAGGCAGCACCACCACTCGGCATGCCCAACTGTTGCAAAGCCTGTTGGGCAGCACCGAGTGCAGGTGTATTGGTAGTAGCACCACAGAGAATGCCCACCATATCCGGCAAACTCACAGGAAGCACCCAGCACAGGAGCAGTGAGAAGAGCGTGCCCACCAAGATGACCGCCATACTCCAGAGGTTGAGCGAAATACCCTCATGGCGCATGGAACCAAAGAAGTTAGGACCCACGTAGAGTCCGAGCACATAGACAAACATGGTGAGACCGAAGCTTTCAGCAAACTCCAGCATATTGTGATCGACAGTCAGACCGAGATGTCCAGCTACGATTCCCACGAAAAAGACGAAAGCGATTCCCAATGATATACCTTTGATATGGAGCTTACCAAGCGCAAGACCCAAAGTACAAATCAAGGAAAGAATGACGATGCCTTGCACCGCCGAATGTACGTTGATTAATCCATCAAACCACATGATCTAAATCTATCAATAGTTGTTTTTATTGAGTTTTTATTCAATTTCGAGTGCAAAGGTAATCAGAATCAGGGACAAAACAAAATAAAATCGATTTTATTTCTCAGAAACAGAAAGAAAACTTTTTCTTTTTCCCGGTTTTTTAGTAACTTTGCAACCGTTTTGCAAAAAGAACAAAGAAGTGAGCCTCCTGTGAAGGCTCAGCTCATCAGAAATAAAAACGATTATAATGAAAGATATCTGTTGTATCGGTCACATCACAAAAGACAAGATTGTGACTCCAAACCGTACCGTCTATATGGCTGGCGGCACCTCATTCTATTTCTCGTATGCCATCAACCAGCTTCCCAAGGATGTAACTTTTTCATTGGTTACAGCCATGGATCCTACAGAAAAGGAACCAGTAGAGAAGATGCTCAAGGCTGGCATCGACGTATCGATGAATGCCTCCCGCAACACTGTGTTCTTCGAGAATATCTATGGAGAAAACCAGAATGAGCGCAAGCAGCGCGTATTGGCAAAGGCCGATCCATTTACCATCCAGCAGTTGGAGCATGTAGATGCCAAGGTTTTCCATTTAGGTAGTCTGTTGGCTGATGATTTTCCAACGGAGGTGGTGGAATATCTATCTCACAAGGGAAGGGTTTCCATCGACGTTCAGGGTTATCTGCGCGAGGTAAGAGACGAGAAGGTGTATCCTATCGACTGGAAAGAGAAGTTGAAGGTACTGAAGCATACCTACTATCTAAAGGTGAACGAGACTGAAATGGAAACCATCACGGGTCTGAAAGAAGCCCATGAGGCAGCCAAACTGATTCATGCCTGGGGCGTCACAGAAGTGATCATCACCCTTGGCAGCGAAGGTTCCCTCGTCTATGTAGATGATAAATTCTATGAGATTCCAGCCTATCCTCCTCACGAAGTGGTAGATGCCACAGGATGCGGAGATACTTATTCGGCTGGTTATCTGTATAAGAGACTGCAGGGAGCAACTCCTACGGAAGCTGGTAAATTTGCAGCTGCCATGTGCACCATCAAACTGGAGCACAATGGTCCGTTCAACCGGTCTATCGAAGATGTGGAAAGAATCATAAAGAAATAAGAAAAGAGGGTGTGTCATCTGTCTATGACACACCCTCTTTTCTTATTCTTTTTTGAATCCCTCTATGGCTCCCTGCACCTTTTTCTTGGTACGCTTGAAAACCTTAGAGACTTTTTCGCCTATCGTATTGGCCACATCAGTAACCTGATCAGTAGTCTTGTCAGTGAAGTTGCGCACCTGCAGTTTCTGGTAAGCCACTTTGGCTTTGCTCACGCGGCGCACATCCTCATCGCTGATAGAATCTTTCACAATGCTATACTCATCCAGATATACATGATAAGTAGAGTCTAACTTTTCTTTCTGGGCATCAGACAATTCCCTGTTGGCAGAAGCACTCTTGACAAAAGTTTCAAACCTCTTGGCGAAAGTGCCGGCATGAGACAATGCAACCTGCTGCTCTTTCTCTACAGCCTTCATTGCATTCTCCATCTTGTTCTGCTCCACTCCATTCTTAGGCTTCTTCTGTCCTGTTTCATTCTGGGCAAAAGCCGAAAGAGAAACGGCGAGCAAAAATCCTAAACTTAAAATTGTTTTTTTCATCTTTTTACATCTCCTCTAATTTTGGTTATGTTATCTTGCCACCCTTTCAGGCGACAAATAAATACGTCACTCACTTCGGTTGCAAATATAGCATTAAATTATCAAACTCGCAAATAAAGTAACAATTATTCATACTTTTCAACGAAAACATCAAACTATAAGGTGGAAAAGTCGCCAACCTTACAATTTACAAGCAACAAATACCTAATATATATGATTTTATTACTTTTTGTCTATTCAGATAGTTAAAAATCTGTTATTTTGTTCATTATCTCAAAGAAAAGCTATAATTTTGCAACCGAAATAGAAATAAAGCCAAAACCATATTGCAATGTCATGCTAAAAACAATTGCAAAGGAATAGATTCGAAAGAGAATTCGGAGAAATCTGAAAGTGATTCAGAAAAGAATTCGGAGAAATCCAGATGAGAATTCGGAAGAGATTCAGATAGATTCAGAATAGAATCGAGAATATAATAATAACAATAAACAACAATAAAAGAAATGAAAAAAATCAGAGCAGCCGTTGTAGGATACGGCAACATTGGTAAATTTTCTGTAGAGGCTCTTGAGGCAGCTCCAGACTTCGAGATTGCAGGTGTAGTACGTCGTCAAGGCGACAAGGACAAACCTGCTGAATTGGCTCAGTATGAAGTAGTAGATGACATCACAAAGTTGAAAGATGTAGATGTTGCCATCTTAGCTGCTCCTACCCGTTCATGCCCAGAGTATGCTGAGAAGATTGTGGCTCTTGGCATCAACACCGTAGATAGCTTCGACATCCACACCAGCATCCTCGACTACCGTACCAAGCAGATGGAGAACTGCAAGAAGGCTGGCAAGGTAAGCGTTATCTCTGCTGGTTGGGATCCAGGTTCAGACTCTATCGTACGTGTACTCATGGAGAGTCTTGCTCCTAAGGGTTTGACTTATACCAACTTCGGTCCTGGTATGAGCATGGGTCACTCTGTTTGCGTGAAAGGCAAGAAGGGTGTTAAGAATGCGCTCTCTGTTACCATCCCATTGGGTGAAAGTATCCACCGCCGTATGGTTTATGTAGAGTTGGAAGAAGGTGCTACTCTTGAGGCTGTTACTGCTGAAATCAAGGCTGACCCTTATTTCGCTAACGATGAGACTCACGTATTCGCCGTAGCATCTGTAGATGATGTAAAGGATATGGGTCATGGTGTGAACCTCGTTCGCAAGGGTGTATCTGGCAAGACTCAGAACCAGCGCTTCGAGTTCAACATGAGCATCAACAACCCTGCCCTCACCGCTCAGGTATTGGTTAACGTGGCTCGTGCTTCATTCCGTCTGCAGCCAGGTTGCTACACCATGCCAGAGATTCCAGTTATCGATATGTTGCCAGGAACCCGTGAGGAAATCGTTGCAACACTCGTATAAAGACATTGAACTTTGAGGTTTGAACATTGAACTTTATGATGAGTTTAACAGGTTCAGATTCATAGTTTAGCAAATAATAAAGGCTCGCAAGAAGTTTCGATTTCTTGCGAGCCTTTTGAATATACTATATTCCAATTTATTTATGCGTCATAATATCAAGCACCATATCATCGGTAGCTCGCATCGCAT
>USJD01000158.1 GCA_900554835.1 uncultured Prevotella sp.
GGGACCTATCCGGAAAGGCAAGACCTCTTATAATATAGGTATGCGCCGTTCCTGGATGGATCTGCTGTCCCGTCCCCTGACCAAGGCTTTCTCTGATCCAGATGAGAAACTTTCGATAGGCTATTACTTCATGGACCTGAATGCCAAGGTAACCCATCGGTTCAGCGACCGTTCGAAGATAGACTTGAGTCTCTATCACGGCAAGGACAGTTGGGATGTGACAGATGATCTGGACGATAGCAAGGGAGATTGGTACCAGGAAGGCAATTCATATAATAAGGAATTAACGAAGACGCAGCTCAACTGGGGAAACTTCAATGTGGCTTTGAATTGGAACTATCTGTTCTCGCCGAAGCTCTTTGCCAACTTCACGGCTGTATATTCCCATAACCGTTCCAAGCTTTATTCTCTGGATGATGATAGGGAGATATATCCACAAACCCAGAAAGAAATGGTGTATAGCCATTTGGAGCATGGCTATACTTCTACTATCTATGATGCCGGTTATCGCACGGCTTTCGATTACCGTCCGAATCCCCGTCATCATATCCGCTTCGGTCATGACTACACGATGCATCTCTTTCGGCCGCAGACAGTGATGCAACTTGACTATGTGGGCAGTGGAAGTGATGCTGAGATGGATACCCTCCGTGTGAATAGTACCAATAGGCATGTGTCTCATGAATGGTCGGCGTATGCGGAGGATGAAATCTATCTCAGTGATAAATGGAGTTTGGATGCAGGTTTTCATTTAGGATTGTTTCATATTAGCAATAAGAACTTCTTCAATATCGACCCTCGCTTCGCCCTGAAATACCAATGGAGCCATGCGGTATCGCTGAAGGCTTCTTTCACGCAGATGACTCAGTATGTGCATAAGATATCCAACAGTTATCTGGATTTGCCTACTGATTATTGGGTGCCAACTACCAGGGACTTGAAACCGATGCGTTCTTATCAGATAGCAGCTGGCATCTATGCGCAGCCTAATCGCCACTGGATCTTATCGCTCGAAGGCTATTACAAGTTCTCAAAGCATCTTCTGCAATATAGCAGTTGGCTGGGAATCGAACCTCCGGCAGAAAACTGGGATAGTCAGGTGATGGATGGCAAGGGATTGTTCTATGGTTTGGAGGCAGATGCCACTTACCGTACCAATCATCTAACCTTGAGCGGTTCCTATACACTCTCCTGGAACAAGCGAAAGTATGATGAGTTCTATCAGGACTGGTATTACGACAAGTATGACAATCGCCATAAGTTGAATCTTTCCTTGAGATATGATTTCAACAGAAAGGTGAGCTGCTATGCGGTGTGGAGTTATCATTCCGGCAATCATGCCACCGTGCCAACTCAGATTGCAGCACTGCCTGGTTTGCCGGATGGTGGCAATCAATATCCTGGCGGTTGGTGGGATTCGGCATCTTTTGTCTATGCCACCCCCAACAATCTGACCTTGCCAGCTTATCATCGTTTAGACTTGGGCTTTGATTTCCATCATGTTACCAAGCACGGCCATGAGCGCATCTGGAACTTGAGTATCTACAATGCATATTGCCACCTGAATTCGATGTATGTCAAGGTGGATTACGATGAGAAAACAAAGCAGTTTACGGCAAAGAGCAAGGGATTTATCCCTATCATTCCTTCGTTCAGCTATACCATCAAGTTCTAAGGAATAGCAAGGTGAACAGAAATGTAGAATTTTATGTAAAGATAAAAAGAGATATAAATGAAAACAATGATATATAGGGCGTTTAGCCTCATGTTTTTGTGCCTGGCGCTGATTTCCTGCAAGGATGATTTTGATATTCAAAAACTGCAGGATCATTCCCGACTGGTGGTGTATTGCTTTCCTACCGAAGGTGATACCACGCTCGTCAGTGTGGCTAAGAGTCTGCCTGTGGCATCAGTGAAGGGGGATATTGAAACTTTGTCCCGCGAAAAGGTAGATGCACATATTATATATAAGGTGAATGGGGTGGAGCAAACGGTGAAACGTATCGCAAACGAAGAAGAGGCTCAACTCTTTACCCGAAGCACGAACCCCGATGCTCTTTCACAATTGGTAGGTCAGTATTATGTGGTAGGCAAGCAGAAAGCTGGAGATAAAATCAGTCTTCAGGTTTCTGCATCGGATTTCTCATCTGTTTCAGCTTCTACTTATATTCCGGAGAAGGTAGGAGTGGAGTTGGGTGATGTTAAATTGGAAATGAAATCATCGGATGGTTATAACTCGATAACCATTGATAGGGTAGAAGCCATTTTCCATGATAATCCTTCTTCGGAAGATTATTATTCGGTGAAGCTCAGATTACTGAATCGAGAAATGGACCGTGATCTGGGGCTGCTGACAGACAATGAACCCTTGTTGAACAAGAAGTCGAAGGTGGATGATGATTTCGGTATGGATGATTATGAGTATTTCGGTAATGCCTATATCTTCAATGATCGTACGATAAATGGCAAGACCTATACACTTCATCTGGATACATACTCTAATTCATATCAGAATTCATTTTATCGTTTTTCTTATATAGTGGATTTATATAAGGTAACTCCCGAATATTACCGGTTTCTCAAGAGTATCAACGATGCACAGAGCAATAGTTGGGCTGATGTGGGCTTGATGCAGGTTACGCCTACTTATTCGAATGTAAAAGGAGGCTTCGGAGTAGTGGCTGGCTACAATATAAGTTCTGTTTCGAAGTTCTTCAGTCGGTGATAATGGAGGAATTTAAAGGAAGAAAGGGATTCTATGATGAAGATCAACAAGAATGAACAGGAATTTGTGCTGAAGTATTTTCAGCCAGGCAAACTGGATACCAGAAAGGCTTTGCAGAAAGTGAAGGCTCGGGTTGGCATTGCTGATGAAGAGGTTTCGCATGCAGCAACTGTATCTTTACGAATGCGTCGCATCCGTTGGATAGCTGTGGCTGCATCTATTCTGGTGCTTTTCTCCATAGGAGCCTATACGCTTTTGCAGCCAAAGACGGTGACACTTTCTGCCGATTCAGAAGTCGTGGCGTATCATCTGCCTGATGGAACGAAGGTGTCACTGATGCCTCATTCTTCTCTTTCCTATCAGGAAGATGATTGCAGAAAGGTGGAGATGAAGGGCTGCATCTATTATCAGGTGAAGCATGATGAACAGCATCCTTTCGATGTGGTGGGAGAGCATGGACACGTAAGGGTGCTCGGTACCCAGTTTATGGTGGATGAAAGAACAGATGCTCCAGAAGTGATGGTAACCAGCGGAAAGGTGCTTTTCACGGCTCGTAGTTCTGCTGAAGGTGTCTTTCTGACCAAAGGTAAACGTGCCCGCTTGCAGAATGGTGCCGCCCAGCCAGAGTTGTTGGCGGATTATGATATCAATGATGTAGCATGGGCTACCCATCGCCTGCATTTCAACAATACACCTTTATCGGAAGTATTGAAGGATTTGTCAGAACTCTCGGGCGTGAGATATACGGCTTCAGATGAGAATAAGCGTCTGACGGGTGATTTTGATGCGGACTCCATTCCGCAGGTCATCCAAGTAATAGAAGAAACATTGGGTGTTCAGATACGATAAGAGTTGAATAAAGCATCGTAAAAAGGAACCAATTTGAGAAAAATAGGAAATAAATTAAGAAATAAGTAAAAAGTGATATTCTTTCGTACATATTTAGTAGTGAGATTCAAAAATATTTTGTATCTTTGCCCTCAGAACAAACAAATCGAAAGAAGTAATGAAGACGAATTATGAACTGAGATACGCATCCAATCCGGTTGATGCTAAAACGTATGACACCTCCCGATTGAGAAAAGATTTCTTGATCGAGACTCTTTTTGTGGAAGATGAAGTCAATATGGTGTATTCCATGTATGACAGAATGATAGTGGGTGGTGCTATGCCTGCCAAGGAAAAACTGAAGTTGGAGGCTATAGATCCTCTGAAAGCTCCATACTTTACGACCCGTCGTGAAATCGGAATCTTTAATGTAGGCGAAGGCGTAGGTGTCGTTCAGGTAGGAGAAGAGGTCTTTGAGTTGGGTTTCAAAGAGGCTCTTTACATTGGTAGTGGTGAGCGTGATGTATTCTTTGAAAGCAAAGACCCAGCCTGCCCTGCCAAATTCTATTTCAATAGTACAACGGCTCATCAGAGTTATCCATGCAAGAAGGTGACGAAGGCTGATGCAATCAGTGTACACATGGGATCACTGGAAATGAGCAATGAGCGTACCATCAACAAGATGCTGGTAAACCAGGTGTTGCCTACTTGCCAGTTGCAGATGGGTATGACAGAACTTGCTACTGGTTCAGTTTGGAATACGATGCCAGCTCATGTTCACAGTCGTCGTATGGAAGCTTATTTCTATTTTGAGGTTCCTGAGAGTCAGGCTGTGTGCCATCTGATGGGTGAACCGCAGGAAACACGTCATATCTGGATGAAAGGCAATCAGGCGGTTCTTTCGCCAGAATGGAGCATACATAGTGCTGCTGCCACTCACAATTATACCTTTATCTGGGGTATGGGAGGTGAGAATCTTGACTATGGTGATCAGGACTTTTACGAGATTACAGACTTAAAGTAATAAAATACGGATGGACTGAAGGAGTGTTTCGGAAGATCATCGTATGAAAGATAATCATAAACAACTATAAATCGAACAAAAACATGGATTTTTCTAAGTTATTCTCTCTTGAGGGTAAGGTAGCCCTCGTAACAGGTGCCGCTTACGGCATTGGTTTCTCAATTGCTGAGGCTTATGCTAAGGCAGGTGCAAAAATCGCTTTCAACTGCCGTAGCCAGCATCACATGGATCAGGCTTTGGCTGACTATAAGGCTAAGGGTATTGATGCTAAGGGTTATATCTGTGATGTAACTGATGAAGAGCAGGTTAAGAATATGGTAGCTGATATTGAGAAGGAACTCGGTGTGATCGATATCTTGGTTAACAATGCTGGTATCATCAAGCGTATTCCTATGACAGAAATGTCTGTAGAGGACTTCAAGCAGGTTATCGACATTGACCTCAATGCTCCATTCATCGTTTCTAAGGCTGTTCTCCCTGGTATGATCAAGAAGGGTCACGGTAAGATTATCAACATCTGCTCTATGATGAGTGAGTTGGGTCGTGAGACTGTTTCTGCATATGCTGCAGCTAAGGGTGGTTTGAAGATGTTGACCCGTAACATCTGCTCTGAGTTCGGTGAGTATAATATCCAGTGTAACGGCTTGGGCCCAGGTTATATCGCAACTCCACAGACAGCACCTCTTCGTGAGCGTCAGGCAGATGGTAGCCGTCATCCATTCGATAGCTTCATTTGTGCTAAGACTCCAGCTGGTCGTTGGTTGGAGCCAGAGGAGTTGATGGGTCCTGCAGTATTCTTGGCTTCTGATGCTTCAAATGCTGTAAATGGTCATATCCTTTATGTAGATGGTGGTATTTTGGCATACATTGGCAAGCAGCCTAAATAAAGAAGCTTTCGGCTTTCCAAAGAGAGGCTTATATAAATGAAATAGGGCAGTCCAATACGGACTGCCCTTTATTTGTCTTAAATAATCTTTACAAATTATTCGTTGATAGCATCAGCAAGTTCTGCACCAGCCTTGAATTTAGCTACCTTCTTAGCTGCAATTTGGATCTTCTCCTTAGTAGCAGGGTTGATACCCTCACGAGCAGGGCGCTCGCTGACACTGAATGTGCCGAAACCTACCAACTGGATTTTATCACCAGCAACGAGAGCCTCTTTGAGAGCGTTTGTTGTAGCGTCAAGAGCCTTCTTTGCATCAGCCTTGCTAATACCAGCACCAGCTGCAATCTTGTCGATCAATTCTGTCTTGTTCATAATTTTTCTTTATTAAATGATTAATATTATCGTTCCTTGTCCAATTTTGCTTACAAATATAGGTTATTCCTTTTAAAAAAACAACAAAAAGAGAAGAAAAATGTAGATTTTATTGAAATTTAAGTGTAATATGCTTATTTTATGGTGCTATAACGGATATTTTTCGTAATTTTGCCCCAAATTTCGTAAAAAGATAAAGTTTTAGATTATGCGTAATATACCTATAGTTACAAAGAACTTGCTGATAGTGAATATCGTGGCTTTCCTGATTACATATATATTGGGAAAGGACGCTTCAGGTGGTTATGTTCTAAATGATATCTTGGGACTCCATTTCTTTATGGCATCTGATTTCCAGGTCTATCAACTGATTACTTACATGTTTATGCATGGTGGTTTCGAACATATTATCTTCAATATGTTCGCACTTTGGATGTTCGGTTGTGTCGTGGAAAGAGTGTGGGGACCTAAGAAATTCCTTTTTTATTACATCGCCTGTGGGTTGGGTGCAGGATTGTTTCAGGAGTTGGCTCAGACTGTTCAGTTTTATTTTACAGCGTCCGAACAGTTCCCGGAATTGACAATATCCCAATTATGGACTATAGGACATAATAGTGCTGATGTTTTGAATGGTTGGACTACCGTTGGAGCTTCTGGTGCTATTTATGGTATCTTGTTGGCTTTTGGTATGATATTCCCAGAGGAACGTATTTTCATTTTCCCATTGCCTATTCCTATCAAGGCTAAGTATTTTGTAATAGGATATGCTGCTATCGAATTGGTTTCAGCCATCGCTACAACAGGTGATGGTGTGGCTCATATTGCTCACCTTGGTGGTATGGTAGTTGGATTCTTTATGATTCGTTATTGGAGAAAACAAGTTAATGGATATAGTGGAAGTAGTGCTCGTGATGCTTTTGAGAAACTTCGTGATTCTTTAGGTGGAAAGCGCAACCGTCAGCATTTTAACTATACCCGCAATCGCAATCCTCAGTCTGACAGCAACTCTTATCAGTCTCATCAGCAGGATTGGGATTATAATGCCCATAAGCGTGCCACTCAGGAGGAGATAGATCGAATCCTGGACAAGATTCGCAAAAGCGGCTATGATAGTTTGACAAAAGATGAGAAGCAGACTCTTTTTGACCAGAGTAAGAAATAAGCTGGTTTTTTGGGGCGCAATAGATTATGATATAAAGAAATAAGTGGCAAGATGATATTTAAACAATTGAGACAGTTTTCTATCAGGATGATTGCGGGAGCAAATATTGCTACCATAATCATCCTGTTTCTTATAGGCTTTTCAGATCATCTTCATCCGGAAAGATTTGCCATGTTGTCGAATGTAGGTTTGCTTTTCCCTGTTTTTCTCTTCATCAACTTAGGGTTTCTTATCTTTTGGCTGATATTTAAGGTGCGTTATGCGCTGATTCCTTTCATGGGGTTCATTATCTGTTATGTACCTGTGCGTGAATATATTCCCTTCAATATTCCTTGTGAGGCTCCGAAGGGTTCCATCAAGATCCTTTCATATAATACCTGGGCTTTTGCTGAGGGAGAGATGGGGGAAGATGGCATTAATCCTGTTGTGAAGTATATCAAGGAACAGAATGCTGACATAGTATGTCTTCAGGAAGTGGGACATAATGGGGATGTGGAGAACCAGTTGGATTCTCTTCTCTACCCGATGTATGCCTATCGGGATACAACCTGGCATTCGGGAGGTGGTGATGTGGTAGGTATATTGAGCAAATATCCGATTCTTTCTAAGGAACGAATCCTATATGAGTCAGCGGGAAACCTCAGCGTGGCTTATCAGTTAGAAATCAACCATGAAAAGGTACTCTTGATTAATAATCATCTGGAAACAACGGGGTTGACCTTGGAAGAACGGGCGCAGTTTAAGCAACTGATCAAAGGAAAACTGGAGACTGATACGGCTGAAATCACTTCCAAGTTACTGGTTGTAAAATTGGGAGAGGCTACCCGTAAGCGAGCATCACAGGCAGAAGCAGTCGCAGATTACATCCGTCAGCATCGGGATATGAGTATTATTCTCTGTGGTGATTTCAATGATGGACCGATTTCTTATTCCCATCGAACCATTGCCAAAGGACTTACAGATTGCTATGTAGCAAGTGGCAACGGACCGGGTATCAGTTATCATCATGCGGGATTTTTTGTAAGGATTGACAATATCATGTGTTCAGATGATTGGGAACCATACGGGTGCAAAATAGACCGCAAAATATCGTCATCTGACCATTATCCTATCGTTTGTTACCTAAAAAAGCGGGATAAATAGCAAAAAAGCCTCAAATTATTCTTATAAAAGAAAAAAAATGATTATTTTTGCACGTCATTATGTTGATAATAAAGAAATTAGACGAAAATAAAATAAATAATTAATAATAAATAATAGAAATGCAAAACAAAGGAATTGTAATTTGTGTTGCCGTCTTATTGACGCTTGCAAGCATCTTCTATCTGTCATTCTCAGTAGCAACAAGCTACTATGACAGTGAGGCTGCAAAGATCAAAGACCCTATTGCCCAGCAGGACTATAAGGATTCTGTGAAGTACTTGGGTGTTTATTCTTATCAGAATTGCTTGGAAACTCAGATTGGTCTTGGACTTGACCTCAAGGGCGGTATGAATGTAATTCTTGAGATTTCTGTACCTGATGTAATTGAAAACC
>USJD01000159.1 GCA_900554835.1 uncultured Prevotella sp.
TCCTCCTGTACGAAGTTGTCACCCAGATTCATGTAGTTGTCCTCACCTACAGTCAGTGCCACGTAGATAGGGCGTACCCAGTTGCATTGAGCTATCATTTCCAGCATCATCAGGTCGCCCTTGTAGAGTGCGCTCTTTCCTGCGAGAGAGATAACCATCTTGTCTGGTATTGTATCAGAAGCCATCATCATGCCACTCTTCTTTACAGCCTCCTTGTCGATAGTCACGTAGAGGGTATCTGTTGGAATAATGTGCAGGTCTGGATTCTTGCTTCTTACCCAATATTTCAGCACATTCTTCAGTTCGAACGGTTCATCGCCAAACTGTTTCTTGGCTGCTTCTGGATTCTGCTTATAGAATTCGAGAATCTGCTGCTTTGCTCCTGGTTCTACGGTTACGTACTCATTGGTTCCTGAACAGAAATCAAGTCTTGGCCATGTGATTGGCACTGATGGAGAGTTGTAGGCTGGGCGCTTCATCTGGTCGATGTACCAGTCGGTCTGCAAGTAGCTCAGGTTGCAAACGCGAGCATCTGTACCTACGCCTTCTACTTCCTGATTGTACCAGAGTGGGAAGGTATCGTTATCTCCGTTAGTGAAGATGATAGGATTTCCCTTCTCCTGGAGTGACATCAGATAGTTCTGTCCGAAATCGCGGCAGGTATAGCGGTTGCTGCGGTCGTGGTCATCCCATGTCTGGGAAGCCATTTGTATTGGCACGAGTAGTGTGATGACGGCTACGATGGCAGAGATGGCGGTACCGCTCAACTTTGCTTTCTCTTTCAAGAGGTTGATAATGGCAAGTACACCCAGACCACACCAGATGGCGTATGCGTAGAATGATCCTGCGTATGCGTAGTCGCGCTCACGTGGCTGCATTGGGGTCTGGTTCAGGTAGATGACGATGGCAAGACCAGTCATGAAGAACAGGAAGAACACTACCCAGAACTGCTGGATACCGACAGGAAGGATTTCCTCTACTTCCTTACCGTTCTTGATTACCTTGCGCTTGCGTGTGTACCATGCTTGCCAGAAGAGGCCGATGAGACCGAGTATCAGAGGCATGCAGTAGAATACGTTGTGCCCCTTGTTGTTCTTCAGGTCATCTGGAAGTTTACTCTGATCACCGTAGAGCGAGTCGTCGATGAATGAGAAACCGGTTATCCAGTTTCCGTGCTCAGGTTCTCCGTTGCCCTGAATGTCGTTCTGGCGACCAGCGAAGTTCCACATGAAGTAACGCCAGTACATAAAGTTGCACTGGTAGGAGAGGAAGAAGCGGATGTTGTCCACCTGTGAAGGTACCTTCACCATGATGTTTTCACCGCATCTGTCGTAAGGCACTTCTGTGCCATCTACGCCACCCATCCAGTCCTCGTAAGCCTGTGCATGTGCTGCGTCATACATACGAGGGAAGAACATATTCTGAGCGTACTGGTATTTATTCTTATGGCTTACGATGAAGTATGAGTCCTTCTCGTCTGCAGTTGCTTTTTCCTTGCGCTGATATACTGGTGCGCCTTCCTTCATCTCAGGTTTGCACATGTTGCCGTCCACCGTGAGGGCCACCTGCGATGTGTATGCCTGGCCGTAGAACAGCGGACGGTCGCCATACTGGTCGCGGCTCAGATAGCTACCTAAGGTAAAGATATCCTCAGGAGAGTTCTGATCCATAGGAGGGTTGGCAGAAGAACGGATTACGATGAGTGCATAGCTGGAATAGCCGATCATCAGCATCAGCATGCAGAGCAGAGCGGTGTTCTTAATGCGTGCAGAAACGAGAGGCAATAGTTGCATCTTTTTCTTAGTGATGCCCGTTGTCTCGTCCACGCCTGTTGCTACTTCTTGCTTGCGCTTGTATCCCAGTACAAACCAGAGGATAGCCATTACTATCACACCGCAGATTACGGCGCTCCAGCCGTATCCGTAGAATGGGATTCCGAGCATGCCGAAGCCCAGAATGAAGGCGATGTTCTGTCGCTTTACGTTCTTGTCTGTTGCATTGTATGTTTCGTAGATGCCCCAGATAACGGCAGCCACGAGGCAGATGATATAAACGATTTCTCCTGTATTGAATGGGCAACCGAGTACGTTGACGAAGAACAACTCAAACCAGCCGCCTACAGTGATGATACCAGGTACTACGCCATAGAGTACTGCTACAACTACAGCAAAAGAGAGAATCAGTGCGAGCAGCGAACCTTTGAGGTTGGCATGTGGCACCTTTTTATAATAATATACGAGTACGATGGCTGGGATACAGAGCAAGTTGAGCAGGTGCACACCGATACTCAGACCTGTCATATAGGCGATGAGTACAAGCCAGCGATCGCTGTGAGGTTCGTCGGCATGGTCTTCCCACTTCAGTATCAGCCAGAATACTACAGCTGTGAATGCAGATGAGAACGCATAGACCTCACCCTCTACTGCAGAAAACCAGAAGGTATCGCTGAAGGTGTAGATGAGTGCGCCCACCATACCTGAAGCTTCGATGGCAATCAGTTTGCTGGTGGTCATCTCTTTCCAGTCGCTGATGATGAGTTTACGTGCCAGATGTGTGATAGTCCAGAAGAGGAACAGGATACAAACGGCACTCAGGAGTGCGCTCATCGTGTTCACCATCTTGGCTACCTGTGTGGCATCGCTGGCGAAATGTGTGAAGAAATTGCCTAAAAGCATGAAGAAAGGTGCCCCAGGAGGGTGACCGATTTCTTGCTTGTAAGCAGTAGTGATAAACTCAGGACAGTCCCAAAAACTGGCTGTCGGTTCAATTGTGGAACAATATACGAAGGCTGCAATGACAAATGCGACCCATCCAAAGATATTGTCCACTAATCTGTACTGTTTCATTATGGTTTATAAACTTTAATGTTTTATATTTCTATATAACTTTGCAAAGGTAATAAAAAGAAAAGATATAATTGTTGGCGAGTTGCGTTTTTTAGATTATATTATACATTTTCTGTCCTTTACCAGCCTTTGCTCCTAAATTTTGCTAACTTTTATTTCTATTATTAGCGGTTCTTCTTTCTATTTAAGCGTTTCTTCTATTTATTCGTAGAAAGATAGATCCTCGAGAATCAACTTTCGTTCTGTACTACTCCTGTTAAGATTTTCATTCTCTCAATACAACAATGCATGTAGCAAAGAGTAATGAGCATCATTGGTATTCTTTCTAAACCTTCAGGAAGTGTTCCTCCAGTTTTTCTTTTGGCATATCTGTCGTGTCATGATAGTGCAGGTTGTGGTTTACGCAGGCCACGTGTTTTACATTATTGAGAACTTCAGCTATGTCGTGACTTACGATGATGATGGCACATTTCTTGTTGATCTGTTCCAGCATTTCGTACATCTGCTTTTGAAATCTCCGGTCGATGTAGGTATTCGGCTCGTCGAGAATGACGACATCTGGCTTGGAAACGATGGCACGTGCCAGAAGTACGCGCTGGAGTTGTCCGCCGCTCAATGCTCCTATGTGCCTGTCTTTTAAGTCGGATATCTGCATTCTTTCCAAGGTTTCTGCCACTTGTTGGTGGTGTTGCTTGGTATATCTGGCAAAGAGGCTCTTGCTCTTGCTCAGTCCTGAGAGAACTACCTCATATACAGAAATAGGGAATTGCTTGTCTAAGTCATTGTATTGTGGGAGATACCCCATCGAGATATCCTTCCCTTCGCCGCAGAAATGAATACTTCCCTCGGCAGGCTTCTTCAGTCCCAAAATGAGGCGCATAAGTGTGGTCTTGCCACCGCCATTGGGACCGATGATGCCAAGATAATCGTCCTGATAGACGGTCAAATTGATATCCTTGAGCACCTGCTTTCCGTTGTATTCTGCAGATACATGTTCGATTTGAATGATTGGTTTTGACATATTTTCCGTTTTAACAATAGCACTTATTTCTTTCCCGATTGGGCTATTTCTTTTGTGATCAGGAGCATCTGTCCCTCCCAGTCGTAGCTTAGAGGATTGATTTCCACGGCTTTCGAATGGGTTGCATCAATAAATACCTGGATATTTCGGTTTGAGAATTCTTTTTGTACGAAGATGAGGTTGATATCTTCGCTCTTGGCACGCTGTATGAGTTCTTTCAACTGCGTAATGCTTGGTTCCCTTCCTTCTTCTTCTATCGCATACTGCTTCAGTCCGTTTTCCTTGGCGAAGTAGGTTAGGGTAGGATGGTAGATAACGAAACTTTTCTGTTTCTCTCCCTTGATGGAGGACTGATACTTGTCTATCTCGTTCTGCAGTTTATCCAATTTGTTTTTTCTGAAATCCCTCAGCCTTTTCTTGTATTCCTCAGCCTTCTTTGGATATTTTTCCATCAGGACTTTGGCGATGTTGGAAGTGATGATATCAGCACTTTTGATGCTCATCCAGGTGTGTGGATCTATATTTCCGCTCTGAGTTTTGAGCATTCTGATACCTGCGGATGTGTCTATCACTTTCATGTCGGGTGCATTCTGTTGGAGTTTCTTCATCCAAGTTTTTTCAAATCCGATCTGTCCTACTTTAAAATAGAATCCGCTCTGTGAGAGGTCGACCATTTGTTGTGGGGTAGGCTCGTAAGTCTCAGGACTGCTTCCGGCAGGCACCATTACGTTGACATTCACATCGTCGCCAGCTATTTGTTCCACGAAATATCTGAATGGTTCTATAGTTACAGTTACGGTAGGCTTGTTTGGATCTAAGCCATCCTTTCCATTGTTGTAGCTATTGCCATTCTTGCAGCTTGCCAGCATGCAGATGCATCCTGTTATCATGCAGCTGCTTAATATAATAAGGTGTAGGAATCTTTTCATTTTATCTTCTCTTATTATTTAATTTTAATGTTGTAAAGTTTTTTAAATAAGACTTTCTGTCATTTCTTTGGTTGGACTTTCGTTCCTTATACTCGATTAGACTTTCTGTCTTTTCTTTCGATTGGACTTTCGTTCCTTTATACTCGATTAGACTTTCTGTTCTTCTTTTATAATTCGCTTTTTGCTTTATTTCTCTTATTGAATCATTTGTCTTCTGTTCAGAAGCGTTTTATTCAGAAGATAAAGCTCAGCCCATATACAAGCAGCACATATCTCAGTACTTTTCCGATAGTTATGCTGAAGATAGAGATGGGGAGGTTGGCTCTTGTGAGTCCGAGCACGATTGTGATGGCGCTTCCCAGCAGAGGCAGAAAGGCGAAGAATCCCATCCATGCTCCGCGACCTGCCATGAATCGCTCAGCTTTGTCGAGACTTTCTTTCTTCACGTGGAGATATTTCTCTATCCATTCCATCTTTCCCATCCTTCCGAATCCATAGTTGAACATAGAGCCGAGTACGTTTCCGATGCTTCCGTAGATGATGAGAGGCACGGGTTCTAGACCAGCTGCCTGTAGGCCTGCCATTACTGCCTCGCTGCTGAATGGAAAGAAACTGCCTGCCAGAAATGCTGCCAAGAGCATTCCCCAATATCCCCATTCTACTAATAATCCTATAATCAAATGCACTTTATTTACTTTTAAAAACTGACATTACTGAAATTGACATCGCTCTTTTATCAATCATGCTCATCAAAAACTGACATTACTGAAATTGACATCGCTCTTTTATCAATTATGCTCATCAAAAACTGACATTACTGAAATTGACATCGCTCTTTTATCTTTTGCTCATCCTTTTCTGCTTTATTGCAGCAATGCTACAGGCGGCACGAAGATGTTGAACAGTGTGATAAACGCCGTGATCAAGATAATGGCGATGAAAGCAATATTGGTAATCTTTCCTTTGGTAAAGGTGATAAAATGGGCGATGAGAGGAGCCGTGTTGGCTATCATGATGCCGCAAAGTTCGTTCTCGTGCTGGGGCTGAAGTATCATGAATACCCAAGTTACAATGCTCAGCGTGATGAATGAATCATAGATCATGCGTGTGCGTATCTTGTCGGCATAGCTTGAATGGATGAAATGAATGGTTCCGAGAAGACCCAGAATGACGATAAAACCGTAATTGATGATCTGATGAAGGGTGATCTGAGAGTAATCGAACAGTTCCTGATAATCGATGATAGCCGTAAAGTGGTCGGAAAGTGCCTGAAGATTGTCTGTATAGGCGAAATAGCCGGATACAAACCAGTAGGGAGCTATAACTCCTATCAGCGAAGCTAAGAATGTGCGGGCACTGAAACTGTTGGAGAAGAATATCATGCAGAGCCAGAGTATCGGCAGATAGTAGATGACCTGTATGAACACCAGCGAAGCCAGACCAATACAGAAATAGGCATAGAAAGCCCATCCCGCTGCCTTCCGGTCCTGATAACTGTTCCAGATGATCAGCGTGAAGGCGATGAAGCACATGGTCACGATGCTGGCTTTCATCGATGGATTGGGCAGGCTGGCCATGGTGATGAGCATAAGAAAACTGCAAGATACCATGCGGCTATAGGTGCGCATGAGTGAATTGCGATTATTCAACTCTACCATGAGCAGGGTAGAGATGATGGTAAAGGCGAACTGCGCCCAGATGTTATCCATTATAAAGCCTACTGCAACCCAAACCAGAGCGGCAAGGGTTGCAGTGACAGGTAATGAGAAGCGGCTTGCCGCTATCTTGTTTTGTAATCTTTTCTTTCTTAACATCTATCTTTTGAATTTTAAATGTTGAATGTTGAATGTTGACTTGGCAGGAGTTGTCCTTGCTTCTGATTGTAAGTTGAATTGCCTGTTTACACAAGGGCGTATGCCCAATTCAACATTTCTAATTCAACATTCAACATTTCTAATTCAACATTATCTTAAAGGTCCTGACCGATATCAGAGCGGAAGTACTTGTCGGTGAATTGAATCTTCTGAGCCTCTGCGAAGCTCTTCTTCAATGCTTCCTCCTTGTCCTTGCCATAGCTGCTTACGCAGATTACTCGACCGCCGTTGGTTACCACCTGGCCGTCTTTCATGGCTGTACCGGAATGGAATACTACAGAGCCTTCTACCTGGTCGATGCCTTCGATAGGGTATCCCTTCTTGTATGCCTCTGGATAGCCGCCGCTCACGAGCATCACGCAGACTGCTGCACGCTCGTCAAACTCGATGGCTCTCTGGTCGAGGTTGCCTTCTGCTACTCCCTCAAAGAGGTCCACGATGTCGCTCTTCAGTCGGAGCATTACGCTCTCGGTCTCAGGGTCGCCCATACGGCAGTTGTACTCGATGACCATAGGCTCGCCCTCTACATTGATCAGACCGAAGAAGATGAAGCCCTTATAGTCGATATTCTCCTCTGCCAGACCCTCTACGGTAGGACGGATGATGCGGTCTTCCACCTTCTGCATCCACTCCTTGGTAGCGAAAGGTACTGGGGTTACGCTGCCCATACCGCCTGTGTTCAGACCGGTATCGTGCTCGCCGATGCGCTTGTAGTCCTTAGCTTCTGGCAGAATCTTGTAGTTCTTGCCATCGGTAAGTACGAATACTGAGCACTCGATACCGCTCAGGAATTCCTCGATTACCACGCGGGCAGAAGCATTGCCGAACATACCTCCGAGCATCTCCTTGAACTCCTTCTTGGCCTCTTCGAGGGTAGGGAGGATGAGTACGCCCTTGCCTGCGCACAGACCGTCGGCCTTCAGTACGTAAGGAGCCTTCAGGGTCTCCAGGAATTTCAAGCCTTCCTCTACGTGCTCGCCGTCGAAGGTTTCGTATTGGGCTGTCGGGATGTTGTGGCGCTTCATAAACTGCTTGGCGAAGTCCTTGCTGCCTTCCAGTACGGCACCTGCCTTGGATGGTCCGATCACTGGGATGTTGTGGGTGCGAGGATCGTTCTTGAAGTCGTCGTAAACACCCTTTACCAATGGGTCTTCCGGACCAACGATTACCATATCGACTGCATTTTCTACTGCGAAGTTTTTGAGAGCTTCGAAGTCGTCAGCCTTGATATCAACGTTCTCGCCGACATTCTGTGTACCGGCATTACCTGGAGCGATAAAGAGTTTCTCCACTTTCTCGCTCTGAGCGATTTTCCATGCTAAGGCGTGCTCACGGCCACCGCCTCCTAACAATAAAATTTTCATTTGCTGTAAGTTATTGTTTGTTATTGATGTAGGAGTAAACTCCTCTTTTTCGGGGGAGCTTACTCCTAAGTATTTACTTGAGATAATCGAAGAAATAGTTGCTGATGCGCTCATGCAGGTGAGTGCTCTGGTGACCACGCATATTGTGAGGCTCACCTGGATAGACGAAGAAGTCTGGCTGAGTGCCGGCTGCGATGCAGGCCTTCAGGAAGGTGAGACAATGCTGAGGCACCACTGTTACGTCGTTGAGACCCTGGATGATCTGCAACTTGCCTTTCAGATTCTTGGCCTGATAGAGCAGAGAGGTCTTCTTGTAGCCCTCTGGATTGGTCTGAGGAGTGTCCATATAGCGCTCGCCATACATTACCTCGTACCAGTGCCAGTCGATGACTGGGCCACCTGCCACGCCT
>USJD01000160.1 GCA_900554835.1 uncultured Prevotella sp.
TCAAGAAGGCGGCTATAAGTTCCGCTAATGAGTATTAAGTTAGAAGAAAATGGCATATATTAGACTTTCAGCTGCCGAAGCCGCAGCTATGATCAAGGATCAGGACACGATAGCACTAAGTGGTTTCACACCTAACGGCGTGCCAAAGGCTACCTTCCGCGAACTCTCCAAGAGAGCCGTGGCAGAACATGAAGCAGGCAGACCATTCCAGGTGGGCATCCTGACAGGAGCTTCTACCTCGCAAAGTATCGAGGGTGACATGGCAGCAGCCCATGCCATCAAGTTCCGTGCGCCATTTTCTACCAACAAGGATTTCCGCACCCATACCAATCTGGGCGAAATCGACTACGAGGATATGCACCTCGGTCACATGGCTGAGCGTCTGCGCCGTGGCTTCTATGGCGAGATAGACCTTGCCATCATCGAGGTGAGCGATCTGGAAGAAGGCGAAACCACCTGCAAGGCATTCCTTACCTCTGCCGGCGGTATCGTGCCTACCATCGTACGCCTTGCCAAGAAGGTGCTCATCGAGAAGAACACCTTCCACAGTCCAGCATCCCGCTATCTCCATGATGTCTATGAAATAGCAGAATGCCCGTTCCGTACACCTATCCCTATCATGAACGTGGGCGACCGAATCGGCAAAGAGTATGTAGAGATAGATGCCCATAAGATTGTCGGCGTGATAGAATGCAATATCCCGGAAGAGGCTCGTGCCTTCAAGCCGCTCGACCCTATCACAGAACAGATGGGGCATAATGTGGCCGACTTCCTGGTCAGCGACCTGAAGAAGGGACATATTCCTCCACAGTTCCTGCCACTCCAGAGCGGTGTAGGCGTTACTTCCAATGCCGTACTCGAGGCATTGGGTCAGAATTCTAACGTACCGGTATTCAGCGTTTATACCGAGGTTGTACAGGATGCTGTCGTAAAATACATGCGCGAAGGTAGAATCAAGGATGCTTCCTGCTCATCCCTCACCGTCACCAATGATACTTTGAAGGAAGTATATGATGACATCGACTATTTCAAGCAGCATCTCACCATCCGCCAGAGCGAGATTTCCAATTCTCCTGAGGTCATCCGCCGACTGGGTGTCATCGCCATGAATACCGCCATCGAGTGCGACATCTATGGCAACGAGAACTCCAGCCATATCTGCGGCAGCAAGTTGATGAATGGTATCGGCGGTTCTTGCGACTACGAGCGTAATGGTTACATTTCTATCTTCACCACTCAGAGTACCACCAAGAACGGTTGCATCTCAGCCATCGTTCCGATGTGTAGCCACGTGGATAGTACCGAGCATGATGTGGATGTTATTGTTACCGAACAGGGCGTTGCCGATCTTCGTGGCAAGGGTCCTTTGCGCCGTGCCAAGGAAATCATTGAAAACTGTGCTCATCCAGACTATCGCCCTATGCTCCGCGAATATCTGAAGTTTGCCGAGAAGGGCCATGAGCCACAGAGCATGCGGGCTGCCCTCGCCATGCACGATACCTTCCTGAAGAAGGGAGATATGAGACTGACTGACTTCGGGGAATATCTGAAATAAGAGAAGACTGAAAAGACTTCTTTTCTGAGATAACTCGGACAAATATCGAAATATGATAAGCGGCATTCACATCCGAGGAATGCCGCTTATCTTGTTCTTTACCATATCATATTTTCACTAAAAGATACAAAAAAACAGAAATCATGATAATACTAACAAAGAAAAATCACAAAACATGAGTTAGTTTCAGATTTTCTGATTATTTTTGCAAAGTCAAGATATGTATTTATTGGAATACATTCAAGAAAAATCATTTACTAACATTTCAAATGGAAGAGGTTTTAAACAATAGAATATTCAAATCAAAAGTTGATTATTGGATTCCACTAATCATCTCATTAGCTTTTATACCTACAATTGTTTTCTCCATAATAGAACAAGAGTATCTGGTACTAGTAATATCCACTTTGTTCTACAGCTTTTGCATGATTTCAATATTTAATATAAAATACATCATCTGTGGAAATTATCTTTTAATTGAAAATAAACCTATACAATCAAAAAGATATAATCTTTGCCATTTAATTCAAATTCAGCATACACATGATTGCATTTCCTCTCCGGCTGCTTCTCTCGATAGAATTAAACTTATTTTTTCAAAAGGAGAATATATCATTATATCCCCGCAGAATCAAAAAGAATTTATTCGACAGATACAAGAAATAAACCCTAATATTCGCATAAAGACTTGACAAAAGACCGATGGTCAGCTAAATATCTGTCTATCTTACGTTTAATCATATCTTTGTCCGTTTTTCTAATATAAAACGGAAGCATTTTGTCCGTTTTTCCAAGGCAAAAATACTATATTTTGTCCGTTTTTCCAAGATTTAACACTTTCAGTTGTAGCAGCTCCTCAAAGTGGACACGATAAATCCAACCAGACAAGAAATAGTAAGTCAACGTAAATTATAACTAAGTAACAACCGAGTCAACTCATATTAAAAATAATACTGAGAGTGGGCAACTAAAAACGTTAAACCACACAACTAAAACCATTAAACCGAATAAAAAGTATATGCCCTTAGAAGAAAGTTCCGTTCAACGACGTTAAATGTCCGTTCAACGTCTTTGAACGGCGGTTCAACGTCGTTGAACGGACATTCAAAGACGCTGAACGAAGAATCCATCGGGCTTCAAAAACTTTATCTTAAAGGAACAAGAACAATCAACTAAGATAAGAGAAAATTTACCATCGCATTTTAATATTCTTAACGACCCGTTTTTAATTTAAGTACTTGACGATTTTGGCAAGCCATTTCTTTTCTATTCTGAGGACTAAGACTGGTTAGTTAAGAACCCATAAGGAGGAAAACACAGAAAAATCACAATAGCAAACTTGGTACTTTCGATTATTTTGCTTAACTTTGCCTTCGAAATCAAGAACAAGAGACTATGGCAAGAAAACGATATCCTATAGGCATACAGACTTTCGAACGAATCCGCAAAGAAGATTGGTTCTATGTTGACAAGACGGAATACATCTATCGTATGACCCATACTGATGGTACTTATTTCTTCTTGAGTCGACCACGCCGTTTCGGCAAGTCACTCCTTGTATCTACCTTCGAAAGCTATTTTGAAGGTAAAAAGGAACTATTCAATGGTCTTGCCATCGAAAAGTTGGAGAAAGAATGGAATGAATATCCTGTGCTCCACTTCAGTTTGGCTGGAGGCAAGCACATGGAGAAAGAGCAGTTGGAGCACTATCTTCTCTTCATACTAAAGACCAATGAAGAGAAGTTTAGCATAACATGTGACTCTCCAGACCCGAACATACGTATGCTCAACCTCATACAAACCGTATATGAGAAAACGGGCAAACAACCTGTGGTATTAATCGACGAATATGATGCGCCATTACTCGATGTTGTGCATGAAGGAACTTCCTTAGACATTCTGCGAAATGTGATGAGAAACTTCTATAGCCCGCTCAAAGACTGCGAGAAGATGCTCCGTTTTGTTTTTCTGACAGGTATCACCAAATTCTCCCAGTTAAGTATCTTCAGCGAGCTCAACAATATCACAAATATAAGCATGGATACACCATACGCAGGAATCTGTGGTATAACCAAGGAAGAGTTGATGACACAAATGAGTGATGATATTGACAGACTATCAGAAAAATTAAGCCTGTCTCATGAAGAAACCCTTGAAAGACTCAAACAGCACTACGATGGCTATCATTTTGCATGGCCCTCACCAGATATATTCAATCCATTCAGTTTACTGAACTGCTTTTCCAAGCAAAAGATGGATTCCTATTGGTTCGGTTCAGGCACACCAACTTACCTCATCAATATGATGCGCAAGTATGCTTTCACCCCTATCGACCTCGGCGAAAAGATGGAAGCAGGCAAGGATGACTTTGATGCTGCTACAGAGACGATGACCACCATCATGCCTTTGCTCTACCAGAGTGGATACTTCACCATCAAGGATTACGATGAGGACACCGAACTATACACCCTCGCCCTTCCTAACAAGGAAATCAGAGTCGGCCTATACAGAAGTCTTCTCCCTCACTACCTGGCTTCCAAGACGGTTATGGGCAACACGACCATCGCCAAGATGTCCAAGCTGATTAACCTGGGACAATTGGACGAAGCACTACTGTTATTCAAGACTTTCCTTGAGACGGTGCCTTACTGCGATAATACCAACTACGAGGGGCATTATCAACAGATGATGTACATCATGTTTGCCTTGCTCACCAATTTCCGCATTCTCGTAGAGCAACATACTGCCAAGGGAAGAACAGACATTACGATGGAGACGCACGACACCATCTACATCATGGAACTGAAGTTCAATAAGACGGCCGAAGAAGCTCTTCAGCAAATCAACGACAAGCAGTATGCCGATGCCTTTGCCCTGCAAAACAAACCTGTGGTGAAAGTAGGCATCAACTATACAATTAAGGAAAAAATAAGCACCCTGGAATGGGTAATAGAATAAATAGAATAATATGAGAAATAGTCTGATAATTGCTTTAGTATTCCTTTTGAGCATGACATGCCATGCTCAAAAAATCAGCATATCTGACTTTGTTGGTAAGACATGGGTTGCAGATTCTGGTTATGATGGATGTGGAAATATAGATTGGAATATCGTATTTTCTGCAAAATCATCAGAACATAAATTTGTTGGAAAGTCTGATAATAAGGTAAGTGTGTTTACTTATAACACTTACTTGTGTAGTTATAGCCCCGAAAAGTACGAAGCTTCGTTATTGGGCAATACTAATGGAAAGTATATCGTATTTGAGCGAAAATATACTTACAAAGGTAAAGAATTTGAAGAACTCGTTCTGTGGGAACGAGAAAGATGATGTCATATCCTACGTGTCGGCTATCGCCAACATGGAGGGAGGACATCTTGTGATTGGCGTAAAGGATAAGACGCTTGAAATTGTCGGAACTGACATTTCAAGACTTACTTTTAATGGTCAGCCTGCAAACACGCAGTCAGCGACCTTCAAACTTACAGAACAATGTACTTATCTGTCATCAGAAGGCCTAAGCATCGAAGAATTTGTAACTAATGATACGAACAAACGAGTATGGATAATTCATATCCCCAAACACTTGCCTCGTCGCCCCGTCCTTGCCCACAAGAAGGCATGGCAGCGGATAGAAGATTCTTTGGTTGAAATGACTAACGAAAGGATGAGTGTCATCCTCGAAGAGCCTATCTATACAGCAAAGGACTGGTCTGCAGAAATTGTACCTGATGCTACAATAGACGATTTGGATGAGGTTGCCATTGCCAAGGCTCGAATGATGTTCAAGAAGGTTCATAGTCGCATACCTACAGAAGAAGTGAATGCTTGGAATATTCAAACATTTCTGGGCAAGTGTGGATTGACGAGAAACGGAGGTATCACTCGCGCTGCTATCATATTGTTGGGCAAATACGAATCAGCTTTCAAACTACGTCCTGCAGTTGCACAGGTTACATGGACACGCCGAGACAAGAATCAGGAAGTGGTTGACTACGAACACTTCACCGTACCTTTTATATTAACGGTGGACGAAATCCTATCAAAGATTGAGAATCTGACATTACGTGAAATACCTGGAGGTACACTTTTCCCCGACACGATGAAACAGTATGATGACTACACCATTCGTGAGGTCCTTCATAACTGTATTGCCCATCAAGACTACACTCTTCAACAGCGTATCAATTTCGTGGAGAATCCAGGATATCTGTATTATTCCAATGCTGGCACATTCATTCCTGGAACTTTGGAGAATGTTTTGAGGAACGAAGAGCCTCAGACGCATTTCCGTAATGAATGCCTGTGTAGGGCTATGGTAGATTTCAACATGATTGATACCGTAAGCCGTGGTATCAAGAAAATGTTCAATGAGCAATGGCGCAGACATTTTCCTATGCCAGACTATGAGATTGACCAAGTCAAGAAGAAAGTAGTTGTCCGCATATATGGCAATGAAATCAACAAGCGATACACTGATTTGTTGAAGACAAACGACACTCTTTCGCTATGGGATTGCATCTCGCTTGATACAGTACAAAAAGGCAGAACTATTCATGAGGATATAGCGCAAGACTTGCTCCAGCGTGGACTTATTGAAGGTGATGCTCCCCATTACAGCATCTCTCTTAGCATTGCCAAAAACACGCATCAACTTCCTTCTTACACAAAGACAAAAGGATTGGATAAGGAGAAACTGCGCCAAATGATACTGCAATTCTTACAAAACGCAGGTGACGAAGGGGCAAAGCGAGACAGTATTTATGAATACTTGAGGGGTGTACTTCCCTCCAACAAAACAGACGAACAACAATTGCGCATGGTGGGCAAATTGCTTGTAGAGATGGATGTAAATAAATTAATAACAACCAAAGGACGAAAGTGGATAATAAGGTCGTAATAAGACCTAATTTGTGAATTACGACCTTTTTACGACCCAATATTAACCAATTGAAGTTTAATAGGTCGTAATTTGAACCGATTTACGTCGAAAGAATCATATTATAACGGAGTTAGAATCGTAAAAAATAAAAGAGATGTTACTCGGAAACAAGATAAGAGAACTCAGAGACGAGCAGAAGCTCCTGCAACGCCAATTGGCGGCAGTATTAGAAATTGACACTCCCATGTTCAGTAAAATTGAGCGTGGAGACAGACGAGCTAAGCGAGAGCAAGTGGTTAAACTTGCAGAATTGTTGCATCAGGATGAAAATGAGATGTTGAAGCTGTGGCTCGCAGATAAAGTGATCGATGCTGTAGGAAATGAAAATGACTCTGCACTGAAACGGGATGCCATAAAAGTGGCACAAAAAGCAATATTGTAGGACAACAATTATGGATACAAATCCCATTATGAAAAAGTTGTATGAGAAGTGGTGATAAGCGACAAAGATACGCTTTTTATTTGATATTACCAAACGAGTTCATGCCAAACTTGGCAAAAAAATCCAAGTTTGGCATGAACTCAACTTATAATAGACTGCTTAATTCAAAGATTAGAGCAGTCTATATGAATACGAAATCTGCTTGAATGCCGCTTATAACTTCAAGAGTTTGGCAAACTCCCAAACCACAATACCTGCCGTTACGCTGACATTCAACGAGTGCTTGGTTCCAAACTGAGGAATCTCCAGGCAGCCATCGCTCATATCCACGATGTTCTGCTTGACACCCTTCACCTCGTTGCCGAAGATCACGGCGTAGCCGCTGGGGAGTGAAGAGTGAAGAGTGAAGAGTGAAGAATTCTCTTGCTTTTCTGATTCTGAAGCCGTTCTAACAATATTAGAATGAGCCTCCGGCAGATTCTGGAGTTTGGTAGAGCCTTCCACCTGTTCGATGCTATAAATAAAAAAGCCTTTCTGCTTCAACTTCTCCACAGCCTCCTCGGTGGTCTTGAAGTATTCCCAATCTACACTATCCTCGCCACCCAACGCCGTTTTGTGAATCTCGGCATTAGGAGGAGTAGCGGTAATACCACACAGATATACCGCCTCCACTCGGAAAGCATCGCAAGAGCGGAAAACACTTCCCACATTATATAATGAACGCACATCATCCAAGACTACTATCAAGGGAAGCTTCTCTGCCTCCTTGAATTCCTCCACGGTGAGGCGATTCATCTCTATCGTTCTTAACTTACGCATGATATGATACTTCTGATGATACCATGTAGGGAAATTAAGCCTCAGCCTCCTTGGTCTTGTAAGCCAAAGCGTACATACGAATCTGCTTGATCATCGCCAAGAGACCATTGCTGCGGGTTGGACTCAGATGATCCTTCAAACCAATCTTCTCTACGAAATAAAGATCAGCATCCATAATCTCAGTAGGAGTATGACCGCTCAATACACGAATCAGAAGAGCGATGATACCCTTTACGATAAGAGCATCACTATCAGCAGTAAACACGAGCTTGCCATCCTCATAATCGCATTGCAACCATACACGGCTCTGACAGCCGTCGATGAGGTTCTGCTCGTTCTTATATTTCTCATCAAGTGGAGCCAATTCATTACCCAAGTCGATGAGCATCTGATACTTATCCATCCAATCGGTGAAGTCCTGGAATTCCTCTACTACTTCATCCTGCAAATCATTGATTGTAGCCATTATTTTATTTCCTTTATTTCGTTTACGGTAATTAATTTATAGAGTTTATCATTCGGACGAACCTTATCTGGCACAGGGATAGATACTCTCCAGCCCTGCTTGGCTGTCTCTACTGGTTTCAAATCATAACGGATCTCATCGGCTTTGAGATACATCACACC
>USJD01000161.1 GCA_900554835.1 uncultured Prevotella sp.
AAGCAGCTACCGCAAACTCAAGAGCCTCGCCCTGAGTTTCCTTAGTAAGAAGACCGTGGATCAGACCACCAGAGAAAGAGTCACCACCACCTACGCGGTCGATGATTGGGTTGATGTCGTAGTGCTTGCTCTGATAGAACTCCTTACCATCATAGATAAGAGCCTTCCAGCCGTTGTGTGTAGCAGAGAGAGATTCGCGGAGAGTAGAAACAACATACTTGAATCCGAACTCCTTCATCATGCCCTTGAAGATTCCGTAGTAACCCTCAGCATCAGTCTTACCGCCCTCTACGTCAGCATCTGGCTTGAAGCCCAGGCAGAGCTGAGCATCTTCCTCATTACCGATGCAAACATCTACGTACTGCATCAATGGACGCATAACAGAGATAGCCTTCTCTGAAGTCCAGAGCTTCTTGCGGAAGTTGAGGTCAACAGATACAGTTACACCGTGACGCTTAGCAGCCTCACAAGCCAACTTGGTCAACTCAGCAGCCTTGTCGCTGATAGCAGGAGTAATACCACTCCAGTGGAACCACTGAGCACCCTCCATAATCTTGTCGAAATCGAAATCAGATGGATCTGCCTCTGCGATAGAACTATGAGCACGGTCATAGATCACCTTAGAAGGACGCATAGAAGCACCTGTCTCTGCATAATAGAGACCAACACGGTCGCCACCACGAGCAATAAAATCGGTATTCACACCATAACGACGGAGAGCGTTAAGTGCAATCTGACCAATCTCATGCTTAGGCAACTTAGATACGAAGTAAGCCTCATGACCATAGTTAGCTACGCTGACAGCTACGTTAGCCTCACCACCACCAGGGATGATACGGAATGATTCACTCTGGATAAAACGATCATTACCTTCTGGAGACAAACGAAGCATGATCTCACCTAATGTTACAATTTTTGCCATTGCTTGAAATGTTTTTTAATTTGTTTCTTTATAGTTGTTCTTCGAATTCAGTATCAAATAATTTGCATTCTGTTCCGAATATCGTGGCAAAAATAATCATAATTTCTCAAATAACGAAACAAAATCGTGTTTTTTTTTAGTTTTTGTGCAAAAAAGTTGCTGTGCATTCGCACAATTCAATTTTTTATTGTAAATTTGTACCGAATATTCTATATGTGGACGTACACACGGAAAATGGAAGTTCTCTGAATTACCTTCTTCGCACAGTACACAAGAATATCTGCATATATTATATTAATGTACGCACGTGAAAGAAAGTGCATCATGTAAAAGTTAAACAATAATTTGGTAAAAAACCAGCAAACGCTTAAAACATGGCCGAAAAAATAAGAATCAAGGATATCGCCGAAAGGGCGGGCGTATCTGTAGGTACTGTCGATAGAGTTCTCCACGACCGACCTAATGTCTCCAAACCTGCCCGCGAGAAAGTGGAACAGGCGCTCAAGGAGATGAACTATCAGCCTAACATGTATGCCAGTGCTCTGGCGTACAACAAGTCATATACCTTCTACTTGCTACTTCCAAAGCATGAATCAGAGGCTTACTGGGAGGAGATAGAGGAAGGTGCACGCAAATGTGAGGAAAGCAAACGCGATTTTCACATCAACGTGAAGATCAACTTCTATGAGCGCTCCAGCGAGGGGTCTTTCATCGAACAGGGAAAGGCTATCATCGAAGAAAAGCCGGAGGGTGTCATCGTCGTGCCTTCATCTCTTGAAATTACCAGAGCGTTTACCGACCAGTTGCATGAGTTGAACATTCCGTTCATCTTGCTCGACTCCTACATGCCTGATCTTCGTCCGCTCTCCTTCTTCGGACAGGATTCTTTCTGCAGTGGATTCTTCGCTGCCAAGATGCTCATGATGCTTGCTTTCAAAGAAAAGGAGATCATGCTGATGAGACAGACCAAAGACGGAAATGTAGTCAGCAAGCAGCAGGACAACCGAGAGGTAGGGTTCCGCCACTATATGCACGACCATTTCCCAAGCGTAAAGATCAATGTACTCGACCTGCCACTCAATGGTTCACGCGCCGAGTTTATGAAGATGCTGGAGAAATACTTCGCTGCCCATCCTGATACACATCATTGCATCACCCTGACCTCGAAGGCTCATATCGTGGGTGACTTCCTGCTGAAGACCAACCGACGGGATGTTCAGATCATGGGATACGATATGGTGGAGAAGAATGCCAGATGTCTGAGAGAAGGTAGCATTTCCTTCCTCATCGCACAGCATGCCTATATGCAAGGATACAACTGTGTGGAAACGCTCTTCCGGGCACTCGTCCTCAAGAAAAAGGTAACACCGGTCAACTATATGCCTATCGAGCTGCTGATGAAGGAGAACATCGACTTCTACCGCAGAACCCAGTTGTAGGAAGATTGCAGCGACATTTAAAAATAAGAAGAAATAGAATTTCATGTAATTATAAATTTAAAAAAACATAACTACAGATGAAACAATCAAGCTTTATCAAAATTAACCCTGCCGACTCGGTAGTGGTTTGCTTGTGCCCTATGAAGAAGGGCGAGACCATCGAAGTAGATGGCAAGTCTATCACCCTCTTGCAGGATACTCCTGCCGGACACAAAGTGCTCATTGACGATGCGCCTGAAGGAAAGGACATCATTAAGTACGGCTACCCTATCGGTCATGCTAAGAAAGATCTGAAACAGGGTGAGTGGGTCAACGAGAATAACCTCAAGACCAACCTTGCCGGCACTTTGGAATATACTTACAATCCTGTAGATGAGCAGTTGAACATCGAGAAGGAAGACCGCACTTTCATGGGCTACGTGCGCAAGAATGGTGAGGTCGGTGTAAGAAACGAAATCTGGGTAGTTCCTACCGTAGGCTGCGTGAATGGCGTAGCGGAGAAACTGGTTGAGCAACTCAAGCAAGAAACAAAATGCGAAGGCATTGATGCCATCCATGCTTGGCACCACAACTTCGGCTGTTCTCAGCTCTCTGGCGACCACGAGAATACCCGCAAGGTGCTCCGTGACATCTGCCTCCATCCAAACGCTGGTGCTGTGCTCGTTCTTTCACTCGGATGTGAGAACAATCAGCCTGATGACTTCATGAAGATGCTCGGCGACTATGACAAGGACCGCATCAAGTTGCTCGTGACCCAGAAGGTGGAAGGCGATGAACTGGAAGTGGGTATGGATATGCTCTGGCAGCTCTACGACAAGGCTAAAACTGACAAGCGCCAGGAAGTTCCTGTCAGCAAGTTGCGCGTAGGTTTGAAGTGCGGCGGATCTGACGGTTTCAGCGGTATTACTGCCAACCCATTGGTAGGTGAGTTCTCAGATTGGCTCGTTGCTCAAGGCGGTACTTCTATTCTTACTGAGGTGCCAGAGATGTTCGGTGCTGAGACTATCCTCATGAACCGTTGTGAGAACAAGGAATTGTTCGACAAGACCGTTCACCTCATCAATGATTTCAAGGAGTACTTCCTGAGTCATGGCGAGCCTGTAGGTGAGAATCCTTCTCCAGGCAACAAGGCGGGCGGTATCTCTACATTGGAAGATAAGGCTCTCGGTTGTACACAGAAGTGCGGTCGTGCACCGGTTAGCGGTGTATTGCAGTATGGTGACCGTCTGGAGACAAATGGTTTGAACCTCCTTTCAGCACCAGGCAACGACCTCGTAGCAGCCACAGCCTTGGCATCAGCAGGATGCCAGTTGGTTCTCTTCACCACCGGTCGCGGTACCCCATTCGGCACCTTCGTACCAACCATGAAGATTTCTACCAACAGCACCTTGGCAAAGAACAAGCCAAACTGGATAGACTTCAATGCAGGCGAACTCGTAGAGGGCACTGAGATGAAGGACCTCGTACGCAAGTTCATCGACAAGATCATCTCCGTAGCCAGTGGAGATGAAGCTCGCAACGAGGAAAATGGTTATCGCGAGATTTCCATCTTCAAGAACGGAGTAACACTTTAAGGAAGTGAAGAACAAAGAGTGTAGAGCGAGAAGAATCCTACACTCTTACTAAATATAAGAAGAATGAGTAACAAGAAAGGATTGTTGGCTTTATCGCCACTGATTTTATTGATAGCAATGATAGCCCTCTTTACGGGATATTCCGCAGAGGAAAGTCATAAGGATACGAGCCTGTCGCTCACCGTGGCATTCATGATTTCAAGCATCTATGCCGTAGCCATCTCGGGTGGTATGCCTATCAGAAAGCGCATCGACACCTATAGTCGAGGGGCTGGAGCCAACAACCTCATGCTCATGCTATGGATATATGTGCTGGCTGGTGCATTCGCCGCATCGGCAAAAGCGATGGGAGCAGTAGATGCCACCGTCAACCTTGCCCTGAGCCTGTTGCCAGCCAGCATGATATTACCCGGTCTCTTCCTCGCTGCCTGCTTCATATCGCTCTCGATAGGCACCAGCGTGGGAACCATCGTTGCTCTCGTGCCCATCGCGGCAGGTCTCGCCCACTCTGTGGATGCCAACTTAGCACTGACCGTGGCCATCATCGTGGGTGGAGCCTACTTTGGCGACAACCTGTCTTTTATCTCTGATACAACGGTCGTAGCTACCCAGACGCAAGGTTGCCAGATGAGTGACAAGTTTAGGGTAAATGCCCTCATCGTCATCCCTGCTGCCATCATCATCCTGATTATATATGGAATATTGGGCGCAGGAACCAAGGCACCGACTCATATCGATGCGGTACAATACATGAAGGTCTTACCTTATATAGTAGTACTCGTCACGGCTATTGCTGGCATGAATGTGATGGCAGTGCTGACATTGGGTTCCATCCTCTGCGGCATCATCGGCATCATCGATGGCGGTTACGACATTTTCGGATGGTTTTCTGCCATGGGCAATGGCGTGATAGGAATGGGAGAACTCATCATCATCGCTATGATGGCTGGAGGTATGCTTGAGATTATCCGTGAAAACGGAGGCATCGACTTCATCATCTCCAAGATTACGGCTCATGTAAACAGCAAAAGAGGTGCGGAACTGTCTATCGCTGCCCTCGTCTCGATGGTGAATATCTGTACTGCCAACAATACGGTGGCGATTCTTACCGTGGGAAATATCTCCAAGAAAATTGGTGATAAGTTTGGGGTAGATAACCGCAAAGCTGCAAGCATACTCGATACCTTCTCCTGTACCATACAGGGATTGATACCATACGGAGTGCAGATGCTCTTGGCAGCAGGACTCTCTGGTCTCAGTCCGCTCGACATCATCCCTTACCTCTATTATCCAATGGCTATCGGCTTAGCAGCCCTGTTTGCCATTCTCTTCAGATACCCAAGAAGATTCAGTTAAAGAATAAATAGGAAATTCAGTTTCTGGGAGAAGGAAGAATGAAAAGGAGGAAAATGAAAGGAAATAAGGATTTTTAAAATAGGAATCACGATGGACTTTTTACAGAGAAATCTTTTCACGAAATTGCGCTCGGAAAACTTCGGCACGCAGGAGGAACTGGAGGCGATGACCATCTTCAAGAAAAAGAAGATTGCGCAGATGATGAAAAACCTGAACAACGTGCCTTCAGGGGAAGTACTCATGCACAACAGTTTTCTCAACAGACGATTGAACAAGATTCAGAAAGAGGAACCGCACGTCATTGATACGTCCATGGAGACTGTCTATCTGCTCCGACTAATCGTGAGCAATGCCAATGCCATGCTTTCTGGCGGCATCAGCATCAGAGGCATCATCCAACTGGGACAGTATCTGCGCACCCGGGGCGACAAGGTGGATTTCGTAAAACTCGACAATTGGCTCATCAAACTGCATCTGCAGAGAATGGCACAACTGGAAGGAAGCGTGCTGATCACCTTCTTCAACTTTGAGCAGGATGAAATCCCATTTGTCAAGGTGGTAGAGAGAGGAGCCTATAAATTAACCCTCCGCTCACTATACTACAACATCAAAGATATGGAAGACATCAAGTTCCAGCAGTCGCAAGTGGGATTTGTGCATACCACAGGCGGTTCCATGCGCAAGAACCTGCG
This sequence comes from uncultured Prevotella sp., assembly GCA_900554835.1. Lineage (GTDB taxonomy): Bacteria > Bacteroidota > Bacteroidia > Bacteroidales > Bacteroidaceae > Prevotella. The sequence goes on from USJD01000161.1 coordinate 5,984, forward strand.
CCGAAGCATGAGATTCTTCGGCTATGCTCCAGTAGAATCTGCCAGCAACTTCTTCAACGGTTTCTTCAGGTCACTCTCTGAAATCGAAGAATAAAATATAAAATTAATATAAAAAAAGCGCACGCCTGACTCATATATCAGACGTTTTTCGTAACTTTGCACTTATGAAGCGTATTATTATAGTAATCATAGCAATAATCATGTCCCTCGGCATCCAGGCGCAAGTGCAATGCGAGGATACCTGTCAGCATGTACATGGCATCGACCTGAGCCACTATCAGGGCAATGTGTTCTGGGAAACTGTAGGTGATAACTCCAAAATGGCTTACGTATATCTCAAAGCTACAGAAGGGGCAACCAACGTGGACAGCAAATATAAACAAAACATAGATCTGGCTCACAGATATGGACTGAAAGTTGGTTCATATCATTTCTATCGTGCCCGCATTCCACAGCAGACTCAGTTGAAAAACTTCATGGCACAATGCCGACCTGGTGACCAGGATCTGCTGCCGATGATAGACGTGGAAACCAAGAGCAACCTGCCTACAGAGGAATTCTGTGACTCGCTCTTCAAGTTCCTGCATCTCGTAGAGAAAGCCTACAAGCAAAAACCGCTCGTCTATACAGGTGCTAACTTCTACGACAACTACCTGCTCGGCAAGCTCAACAGCTACAAGATCATGATAGCCCAATACACCAAGCGAGAACCTGTGCTCCGTGATGGCAGGGATATTGAGATGTGGCAATATACCGGAAAGGGACGACTCAACGGCGTAAACGGATATGTAGATAAAAGCCGGTTTATGGGAAAACATAAGTTGAGAGAAATCAGATTCCGACACCGATAAAGGGGAATCAGAATCCGATAAAGAGAAAGCAAGAATTCTTTAGTAATATATAATATTTAGAAATAACATGGCAATTATAAAATGTCCAGAGTGCGGACATCAAATCAGTGACAAAGCACCCGTTTGCCCAAGTTGCGGCGTAGAAATAGCAGGAAAGGTTATCAAATGCCCTAACTGCGGAGAGGTTTATTTCAAGGATCAGGAGATGTGCCCTAACTGCCATCGTCCTACCTACCAGGCTCAGGTACCACCCGTTACAGACCCAAAGCCTGTAACTCCGCCTACTCCACCTGTACCTCCTGTACCACCTACTTCTCCAACGGCACCAACCACACCTGTTCCGCCGGTTTCTCCTACTCCGTCGGCAACTCCAACCGCACCGGTAACTCCTCGCCCTACAGCGCAGGGATCCAAGCAAGATGCAGAGGGAAAGGAACAGCCAAAGCAAAAGAAACTTGGTCTGGTATTCATCATGTCAGCCATCTTCTCTATCTTAGTATGCGGCATTTTCTATTATTTCTACGACAGTGCCAACAAGAACAAGGAACAGGAGGCTTACGAATATGCAATGCAGAGTTCTGACCCGATGGTACTCAAAAGTTATCTGGATACATACAAGGATGCAGATGAGGCTCACCGCGATTCTATCACTGCACATCTCAACATGCTGCAACAGGTAGATAAGGACTGGACCAATGCCCTCGTCAGTGATTCCAAAGAAGCTCTGGAGGCATACCTGCAGAAATATCCAAACACACCGCATAAGAACGAAATTTGGAACAAGATTGACTCCATTGACTGGCAGTTAGCCCAGAGAGACAACTCGGTGGATGCTTATCAGGCATACCTGGATGCACATGCCGATGGTGCTCATATCGAAGAGGCTGAGATTGCCATGAAGAAAATCAAGAGCAGTGAGGTACAGCCAGAAGAGAAGCAGATGATAAGCGGTCTCTTCCGACAGTTCTTCCAGAGCATCAACTCACGCAATGAGGATGGGCTGACTGCCACTTGCGAGGATATCCTCTCTTCGCTGCTCGGCAAGGCTTCTGCCACCAAGTCAGATGTGGCTACTTTCATGCACAAACTCTACAAGGAAGATGTAAGCAATATGAACTGGCACCTCAACAACGACTACCAGATCAAGAAACGCGAGGTAGGCGATCAGGAATATGAATTCCAGGTACAGTTCTCTGCTCGTCAGGACATCGACAAGACCGATGGCAGCAAGGTAGAGAACAAATTCAAGATCAACGCTACCGTTTCGCCAGACGGAAAGGTTTCTGCCTTCAACATGGCGAAGGTTACCGCAGAATAATTTTCAGGTATGAAAGGTAAGAAGATAACAGGTTAAACTCAAAATCGGGTAGGAGGTAAATGCTAATCATAAAAGGCATTTGCCTCCTATTTTCACATTTACCGACCTCCCACACCACCGTACGTGCGGTTCCGCAT
>USJD01000162.1 GCA_900554835.1 uncultured Prevotella sp.
GACTAATTTATACTTACTGAAAAAATAATAAGAAAGCAATCTGGTAATATGTCAAGACCCTAATAAGATAAAAATGTAAGCAACTGGCCTCAAAAAGGGTAACTTTAATAAGACTGCCGGATTAATCTTCAAAAAAAGAGGCAGTTGTAGCGAGCAAATATTAAGTTCGGCTTACTCCACTTTGAGAGTAAAGTTGGTTTTTGGCCAGCAATCCAAAAATCAACCGGACAAATTTGCGAGCAGTTAAAACTAAAGCACGTTTATGTTGGTGCAATTTTACTTCAGCATATTTCTTTTGGTAGAACTCTGCATAAACGGCATCATGCCTAATAAGTGAGCCAACGGCTTCGAGTAGGTAGTATCTAAAGTAACTATTTCCCGCTTTGGTCATTGTCGTATCATCAGCTCTAAAGTTGCCAGATTGCGTTTCACGCCACGTGAGACCAGCATATTTGGCTAATGCGTCATCAGAGCTAAAGTTTTCAATGGCGCCCAGTTCAGCTAATAGCCCTGCAGCATATACAGGACCCACTCCAGGTATAGAACGCAGGACAGTATAAGCTTCTGGATGCAGTCCTCTAACGGTATGCTCAATAGCCGTGTTAACGGTTTTGAGCTCTGCAGCATAAGAGCGAATTACATTGAAAGATGAGGCAATGGCAATAGTTAGAGGCTCATATAGGCACTTGTCCAGACGGTAGGAATCGCGTGCAGCCTTTTGTAGAAGCTGCGCAGTCCGTTCTGGATCAGTAAATCTGTTCTTGCCTTTAGAACAGATAAAATCAACCAAGTTTTCCATGGACATAGTTGCTATGTCATCTGTGGAAAGAAGCTCGGTGAGCACAGCGGTAGCTGTGGCACCATAGTTGTTAGAAAAGGGCTTGTTCTCGTTATCTAGAATAGAGAACTCACTGAATTTCAGGAATATGTTGGAGCACATATAAGTCTTTTCTCTGGCTAGGCACTTAGATAGATGAAGTCTGTGCCGTGTAAGGCGTTGTAGAGCCAAAAACTGGCTACCACGCCAAGGCTTTGAAGTTATCCTGCCGACTCTGGCAAAGTCGGCAATCACCATAGCATCGACATAGTCGTTCTTGCTTTTGCCAAGAAAAGATTTCTTGTAATTAGCAATTATCTTGGGGTTTAAGCAGTATACCTCAATACCAAGAGCCATAAGCTCAGAAGAACCTGAGAGATAGTTGGCGATGTGGATACCGTAATAGGATGTAGATTCCAGGGCTACGCACACTTTAGTAAAGTCATGCTTAGCTGCTACGAATTCAAGAATGGTATTAGCCAACTGTTCGGCACCAGGCTGGTTATTGGGGACAGCGAACGACTTTAGGACAGTAGTAGAGAAGAAGTCTAAAAAGCAGACAACGTTCTCGCGAGAGCTAATGTCGATACCGACAAACAAAGTAGATTGAAGATCCGCCTTCTTCATAGAGAAAACACCACCTTTCCGGCTAAAGATGGAAGAGTAGTTAAGGGCAATCCTGATCTCAGGGACTGACTGCAATCTCGCATAATAAGCATTCATCTGAGGAAGCATACTTGCTGGAGAACTTCCACCCAGAGATGCAACATCTGAGTGAGCAGATAATGATCCAGGAGTCAGGCGGCAAGCTTTTTAAGCAATAACCGCTAAGGGTTTGCAGGAGGTGACAGCCGTTATCTTAGCTACAGTTCATTAAGAATATTGTAGCATCAGGAGAGCCTGTTGGGATAGCCTTATGAAGTTGTCAAAGAACAAATTTTGCTGGTAAGTTAACGGCGGATGTTGCTTACAAATATATTATACGAGAGGTACATATTGTGCCACAAATTTATTGCTAAAGGTGAGGGTGGTGCTCAACCTAATATTTCTAAAGAAAAAATTGTCAACACAGTCATTCCTCTCCCTCCTCTTTCTGAGCAAGAACGTATCGTAGTGAAGTTGGAAAAGCAACTGCCTTTGTGTGATGGCTTGGCGGAAGAATAACTGTAGGCAGCACGAGAAGGAAACTAAAACACAGCCCCGCACTGCGGTAGAACGCCGAAGTGAGGGGCTGTGTTACGATATCCTAGGTTTATTTCTAGCTATTTTTATTGTATAATATACTTACGAGGAGGGATTTACAATGACTATTGATACTAATACTATAATTTCCGTGACAGAAGCAAACCAAAATTTTTCTAAAGTGACTAGAATTGCTGAGAATCATGGACAAGCAGTTATTTTTAAGAATAATCGTCCTAAATATATGCTTATTGACATAGAAAACTCTCCTATTCTTGATATGACTGATGATGAGAAAATTGATGTTGTAGCAGCACGAATCCTTAAACGATTTAAACCGGCATTTATGGAGTTGGCAAAATGATTAAATTTTCCAAAGAAAAGATCTTGCTGTTGCATCAGATGATAGCCCAAGAAACCGGTGGCAGTATAGGTGTTCGTGATGAAGGCTTGTTAGAATCTGCTATTGAAGCAGTGTATGCTAGTTTTGGTGGCAAAGAATTTTATCCGAGCAAAGAAGAAAAAGGAGCACGCTTAGGTTATTCTTTGGTATCTAACCATGCTTTTGTTGATGCTAATAAACGCATTGGCATTTATGTTATGTTAACTTTCTTAGAAGTCAATGGTATCAGGATAGACTGTACAAACGAAGATGTTGTTGAAATAGGATTGGCTTTGGCTAGTGGTAGAATGGATTATGATGCACTGTTGGAATGGGTTAGGGAGCATCGAATTTAGTAGCCAATAACTATGGTTAGATTGGCAAAATTATCTGAGGAAGAAATGATTAAGCATCAGGAAGACGCTGTTGAGAAGGCCAAGAGTAAGTATGATTCAGAGGTTGCAAAGCTGAAAGACTTATTGGCAAAGAAAGATGAGATACGTAGAAAAGAAATCTTAAAAGCAGTGGAAAGCAGTGGTAAGACATTCGAAGAAATCATAGAATTTCTGACGGAAGGGAAGAATTAGGATCATGCAAGAGTATTCCAGAATAATTCTTGAGGAATATAGCAGGACGCATAAATCTGCCAGAAGTAGGCGGATAGCAGAATTAGTTGAACTTTCATATGATGTGAATAGTTATGCATCAGAAGCTGATGCAATCTTCTTGGAGAAGGCAATCAGTCAAGAACGGAATGAGGAGCGTCGTGAAGCACTAATTGAACTGGAAGATTTCCTGTTTCCGTTCTAAAAGTAGGGTTTTGAGTGAGAAAATGTAGGAAGTTCAGAATCATGTTCGTCCATACAGTTATAATGGTTATCGAACCCCATATGAAGCAAGGACGGCAGCATAAATTGATAAGTGCTATTTTTTAGCTACAAGTATTATAAAAAAGCTTGACCACAACACCGAACTAATTAAACATATTGGAGGCGTTCTCATGGATATTATTACAATTTTAAGTCAAATTGATTTAGGTAGCTTTGCCATGCCTGTATTCCAGCGTGGTTATGTATGGAACCGTGATCAAGTGCGTAAGTTAATGACATCTTTGTATAAAGGATATCCTATAGGCAGTTTATTGGTATGGGATACTACTACAGACCCAACTATTTCTAAAGGTGATGGTGCGTTAACTCCCGGTCATGTAAATCTTATTCTTGATGGACAGCAACGTATGACTTCTTTGTATGGTATCATCAGAGGTGTTCCTCCTAAGTTTTTTGATGGCAATGCCAACTCTTTTACTGGATTGTATTTCAATGTTAATACGGAAACATTTGAATTTTACTTGCAAATGAAAATGAAGGCTGAGCCTGCTTGGATTAGTGTAACAGAACTAATGCAAAAAGGTGCATCTGTATTCATGCAAGAAAAAATGATGGCAGATCCAAGTCCTGCTAATACAAATTATTGGCTATCTCATATGGCAGTACTGAATAGGCTGGATGCTATTAAGAAGCTTGATATATACATTCAAACCGTATCTGGTGAAGATAAAACCATTGATGTTGTAGTAGATATCTTTAATAATGTTAACAGTGGTGGCACTAAGCTTAGTAAAGGCGATTTAGCCTTGGCTAAGATTTGTGGTCAATGGACTGAGGCACGTGGTGAAATGAAGAAAATCTTGTCCAAATATCATAATGCTGGATATGATTTTTCTATGGATTGGCTGCTTCGTTGTATCACCGTATATCTTACTGGGCAACCATATTTTGCAGGGCTAGAAAAAATTGATATTCTGAATTTTAAAACCTCTCTGCCGAAAGTTGATAAGGTAATAGGAGACTGCCTTGACCATATTGGATCTAGACTTGGATTAGACCACGCACGTGTTATGGGCAATGTTTTTGGCATTGTTACTATGATTGGATATTTGGGAAAGAACAATTGGAAACTATCTGACAGTGCTGAGTGGGATAAGCTTCTATATTGGTATGTGCATGCTTTCCTTTGGGGACGTTATGCAAGTTCTACCGAGAGTGCTTTAGCTCAAGACTTAAATACGCTTAAAGATGGTGGCGGTATTGATGGCTTGATTGCTAAGCTAAAACAAACTCGAGGAGATTTAACTATTCGCCCTGAAGATTTCTGGGGCTGGAGTACTGGTGCACGTTTTTATCCATTACTTTACTTGCTCACGAGAACAGGTCATGCTAGAGATTGGGGTAGTGATGTTGAATTAAAGAACGCTTTATTGGGAGGTAGTTCTTCCTTAGACGTACACCATATATTCCCCAAAGATGTGCTTTATAAAGCTGGTAAGAGCAAAGCTATCGTAAATGCTTTGGCAAACTATGCGTTTTTGACTAAAGCAACCAATATTGCGATTTCTAATAAAAAGCCTGAAGATTATTTCCCTGTTTACCGAAAGAAATGTCCGGGTGCTATGGATACTCATTGGATTCCCGATGACCCCGATCTTTGGAAAGTTGAGAACTACGAAAAGTTCTTAGAAGAACGAAGAAAACTGCTTGCTGATGCTGCAAATAACTTGCTAGACTTGCTCTATAACGGCAAAATGGGAACTAGTAGCCTACAATCTTACTCATCTAAACAATATGTACGTGATATTGATGAGGAAGAAGAACTAGAAGAAATGATAAATTGGATGGAAAGTCATGGCTTGAACTCTGGTACAATGAATCACGAATTACTAAAAGCCAATACTGATGAGGTTGAGGCTATTATTGATTTGGCGTGGCCGCAAGGTATACAAACAGGGTTAGGCGAACCCATTGCATTACTTTTAAATGAAACTGCAGAAACGCAAGCGATTGTCAGTGCACAGGGTTACCGTTACTATACCAGTGTAGATGAACTTAAAGAATATATTACACGTAATTATTTGGAGTAGAAAAAGTAAGTAGCAAGAAACCGGTGGCAGTATAGGTGTTCGTGATGAAGGCTTATGCTACCTATATAAAAGCTCATAAGTTGCAAGCTAAGAATGTCACTTTGGAAATCTTAGAAATCTGGATGCTTGTATAACAGCCCCACATTGCGGTAGAACGCTGAAGTATTGTAAGTATCCCGCTACCTTTGATATCTAAGAATTGTCAAAGAACTGTGATAGCTGTATAATAAACGTATAAGAGTAGCGAACGTTTTACTCGTTTAGCGGAGGTGATTACCATGCGTGAGAAGGTTCGTATAGAGGATTGGCAAAAAGAAATGGAACAGAAGTTTTTAGAAACTCCTGCGAGAATCCGTCCGAAAAAAGGTCAGCACCAACAGCGTAGCTTTGAAAAACGCAGAGCCATGGCTATGGCTTGCAAGCGTGCATGGGATGACTGGATTGATAGAGGGTTTGTTGTAGTAACTGAAAGAGGATTTAAGCTATGTCCGGAAAAAATGTGATTAAGGAAATTCACGACAGGTACACTAATAACAAAGTAATGGAACGAGTGGCTATTGCTGGCTTGATTACAGAAAAAGCTAAAAGTATCGCAAATGAGTTAGTGGTTGTTGGTGGTTCTGCTGTTGAGTTTTACACAGCGGCAAACTATATGACTACTGATTTAGACTTTGTAGCTCGCAACGAACATGGCTTGGCAGAATTAATGCATTCCTTGGGATTTCAGCTCGATGACCAATATATATGGTGGCATCCAGACACTTCAGTTATTATAGAGTTTCCGAAAGCTCCATTAGCTGGCGATATTAACCGTGTACAGACGGTGGAAACTGACTATGGCACTGCCAATGTTATTGGCATAGAAGATATTATTCTCGATAGGTTAAAGGGCAGAGTGTTTTGGCAAGATGATAATGAATGGCCGGAATTCATGCTGTGTGCTCATTTTGATCGAGTAGATTTTGATTATCTGCGGCAAGAGGGAAAGAATGAGCTTATAGAGGAAGCTGTTGAGAAAATGATAAGTGATGTTATTGCTTATCGTGAGGGTCGTAGCAGTCTTTTGCGTGATAATTCTTATACTGATGAAGAACTTGAGTCGAAGATAATGGGTAGACTTGAAAATGACGAAGAACTTCAGAGTGTTATAATTGCCCTTTGTAAAGATAAGCAAGTTCCTGGAAGGGACAGATACGCCAAGTTGCAAAATATTAAGCGTATAGTTAAGACTTCAGCAGAAATACAAGAATGGCTTGCTGATGAATGAGAAAGTATACGAAAAACATAGCCCGACACTGCGGTAGAACGCCGAATTTTAAAACGTACCATTTACTCCCAGACTTCGGTTTGGGAGTTTTCTGTTGGCGTAGCTACAGAAAACTGACTAGGGGTGACCACACCATACGATTGGGAAGTAAGCGTCAAATCCACCGTGTATCAAAAAAATCAGGACCGCATAGCGGTCCTGGTATAAATCTTTATTTCTTGAAATTTACGCTGCATTCAGCTGGTGCATTTTCTGGTAGCAGCAAATCAACGCTGTCCTTTACATATTGGTAATTGACAAGTATTGTTGGACGGTGTAATATTTAGAAAATAGCATTTAAGAAAATGAGGAGGAAAACCATGGATTTATGTAAATATACAGAACAATTGTGGCGGTTATACTCGCTTGGAGATATGCAGGAGATTGAGAAGAGTCTGTTTGATCGAATGTCAGAGGATATTGTTGTTATTGGAACAGGTCGTCATGAACAGTATGATAACCTTGTGCAGTTTATGCAGTCAGTGGACAATGAGCGTGAAGAGCGTAGTCAGATTCGTTTTAACATTGAATCCTTTTCCTGTCAGGAAAAAAGGCTGAATCCATTGAGCAGCCTTGTCTACGGAAAACTCCACCTGACAGGTATGTATTCTGAACAAAAGACGATTGTAAATATGGATACAAGATTTACATTTGTATATAGCAGGGATACGGAGGATACTGATCACTGGAAGCTGGTTCACATTCACCAGTCACTTCCCTATGCAGATCAAATGGAGGGCGAATACTATCCAAAAACACTTATGGAACAGGTTGATGAGTTGAAAATACTGGCAGATTCAGACCTTCTAACCGGACTTTTGAACCATCAGGCATTTTATAACCGAGCTGAACAATTGCCGATTGAAACTGATCAGGGATATTTTATGCTGTTGGATCTGGATTCTTTTAAGCATGTGAATGACACCTATGGACATATTTATGGTGACCAAGTGTTGAAAGAGGTTGGAGCTGTCCTGCAATCGGAAATCAGACGTGAAGATTGGGCTGGCAGAATTGGTGGAGATGAATTTGCGCTTTACTGCAGAAATATCTCGGACAATCAAAGTGCGGTGAGTATGGCCAAGCGCATCTTAAACAGTCTGGAAAAGCACAGTGAAAACAGTACTGTTGTACTTCCTGGGGTTTCAATTGGAATCGCTCGCAAAACAAGCGGCATTTCCAGCAAAGAGGTACTGCGTTAGGCCGACCAGAAGATGTACCAGGCAAAGAAAAGAGGAAAGAATCAGTATTGCATTTAAATGCCAATGGAATTCGCCATAGCTGGAACCACCACGGCAAAGGGCATGAGTGAACGGAGAATAATATTCCGTTAAGCAGAGAAGATTACGATAGGTACATTGATACATTGGATGCTCCTACTCGCATCACTAAAGGGAACGCATCGAACCGTGGTGAGTTCACTGTTAGATATATAAAAGACTACCCCGATGGCACGATGTATATAGTGGAGCTTTTGGCTGGCGAAAATAAAACTCTCCAAACAAAAACAATGTGGAAGAAACAGCCTCTTGGCGGGGGAGGGTCTGTTAAAAACAACTCCTCCCATACGTCCAGAACTGGCACCAATGCCGCTGTTTCTTCCACTGATGACAGTATAGCACAAGAGAAAGAAAAAGGTCAACAGCTTGGAGGTAAGCGTCAA
>USJD01000163.1 GCA_900554835.1 uncultured Prevotella sp.
CAAGCGATTTCGGGATTTATTATGTATTCAACTGTGTACCCAATACCTTGAAGGGAGTTTTATCACTCTATTTTCTTGTTACTATTTATCATTCAAGGAATAAATCGGTGAACGGGGAGTACCATCCTTTACCAACAAGCCTTTGGCTATGAAGTGGTCTATCCACTTTTGTGCCATGTGACGAGTCAGTCCAAACTCCATTCGCATAAGTTTGATGGTGAGGTAACGGTTTTCCTGGAAATATTCCTGTAATCTAGCCCAAAGCTTCTCTTCAGTAAAGATAGTAGATTGGCTGGAATACTCGGAACGTACGAAATGAATATTTCTATCTATCTCCTGCAACAAACTAGCCTCTGGGCGGAAATTGATACCACGCAAACGAACTTCCTTTCCCGTAATCTTCTTGTCAGGATTGTCTTCCGGCATTTCCAGATTTACAGCGAGCGAAAAATACCCCAGTTCAGGAACATACACCCTGCGCCCCATTGAGAACTCACTGACCACAATGTCATGAAGTTCTGTGAACACTGCTGCCACATCACCCTTGGTGAGTGAACATCTTTGCTGGATGGTGGCTTCCAGTTCGTGAGCAGTCATCGCCTCATACTGCTTCAATCGAACATATTTACGTTCCTCGCCACTACCCTCAGCATTGGTAATGGTATAAACATCATACTTTAAGTCCATAGTTGCCTTGTTTTATAGTTCATTGCAAATATATGAAATAATCACATAAGGTGTATCTAACGACCTGAAGAATTAGATTTATTTAATTGTTGGCGGTTGCCAGCAAGGTTGCCGACATATGGCAGCAACCTTGTCGGCATATGGCAGCAACCTTGTCGGCATATGGCAGCAACGTTGCTGCCAGCTGCCGGCAACCACACGGAACTGTATTTAAGAAGTAAATAATACAGGTTTCTAAGACCATTAAAATAACTTATTAAAAGCTATATTCAACGCTTTTCATTATATACATCCATCTTCTTGTTTCCACCCAAGCGAAAGTTCAGTCATTTTATTATTGAGGTTCGATAATCTGATAACGGCCGCTCAGATGCATGAAGGCGAAGAGACGCAACAGTCCGTCGTAATAGGCATCGAAGAAACCTTCCTTGTCTGGCTCATGCTTGGCATTCCAGAAATGACTGACGAATTCCCTGCCCTTCACATGATTGCTGACCAATGAAGCCGCAGCCGAAGTGGCAACAAAACCGATGGAATGGCGGAGTGCCTTAGGAGCCGTACCTGCCGGCAGAATATCTTCTACCATCGTTCCATCTACATTATACTGGTCCAGGAAAGAATCAATACCCTGACTATACAGGAAGTTCTGCAGCGTATTGGCATATTTCTGCTGCCACTCCTTATCCTTGCAAGCCCAGGAATAATCGAGCGCAATGTTCATTGGAACACGCCATGAATCATAACGGAAAGCATCCCCCAGCAACTGACCGGTTTTCATCAGACTGCCATCATAGTTGCAATAATCTGGGTTCAAACCCGTCTTCTCATTGATGCACTTATGCAGGAACTCACGGCTTTTCTCTGCACACTCCTTCCAGAACTGAGAACGTCCGTCGTTAGCCCATTTCGCCCATACCTCGTAAAAGGCAGGGAGATGGTAAGAAGGATCGGTAAACTTCCCGCCCCAATGATCGGGCGTAAAGGTGATGAGCTGGTGTTCGAGATTGATGAGCGGAGCGGTGCGGTCCATTCCCACCTTCTGCATGCTGCAATCCAGAATATTCTGCGCTTCCTTCAGATAGTTGATGCCCGTATCATTGCCCCATCGGTTGGATGCAAAGATGAGCGAAGTTACGAAATAGAGTTCACCATCCGATGCGGCTCCCTGGGCATTTCTCGTTCCATCGGTCTTACAGCTCCAGGCAAAATAGCCTTTATAAGGTCCTTCCTGATGCTGCATGTATCTCTTGCTCCATCGCCAAAGACGGTCGAAGATATCCTTTTTGCCAAACTGCACGGCAGCCATCATTCCATACGACATACCCTCGGTTCTCACATCATTGTTCTTCACATCGCTGACATAACCCATGGAATCACCCACCTCGAAATAGACCTTGTTCTTACCGTAGAACACATCGTTGAACACTTCGTTCACCTTCCTGTCAATATCAGCCTGCCTATAACCCATTTCGGCAAAGAGATTACGATACTGGTGAGTTTCGAAAGCACCCTTTTCCCAAGGCAACGCATCAAAGCCCAGCCAGTCAACCACTACATCGGCTCCACTCTGCAAGGATACATGGAGAGCATGAACACCCAGAGGAGCATGGAGCACCTGAACACGGACATTCTTCCAAGTAGCCGATTTCGGGATCTTCACCTTAGCGATGATATTGCCCTTCTTGCCATCGGCTCTGACTACGAGCACACCGCCCTTTGGCGACTTGGCACGAACGGTGATTTCCGCCACCTTCTCGTTACCGAAATCCACCTTATTATATATAAGAGCAGTATTCGATTGAGAGAAGAGAGTCTTCCATCCGGCAAAATAATTGTTTTTATCCAGATAGTCAATACCAATACCCTTGCCTTGCAGCGCAGAATAGCGGTCTATCTGAATGTGCGAACGCGCTTTCGTCAATCCCACACCTCTTAGCGTAGGAATCACCTTCTGGATAGTTCCGTCTGGATTGAAGTTCAGGGAGTCGATACGCACCGAGCGGTTCTTGTCGAACTGAGGCGAATAATCATTATGATGATAGAAGAGATACCACTGTCCCTGATATTTCACGATGCTGTGATGATTGGTCCAGCACTTCGTAGGCGACTCATCCATGATGATGCCCTTGAATGTGAAAGGTCCCATCGGATGGTCGGCCATGGCATAAGCCAGTGTTTCGGTTCCATCCTTTTCACGCACCCAAGGGAAGGTGAAATAATACTTGCCGTTGCGCTCGAAGACAAACGGACCTTCCTTGAATCCCTCAGGCAATCCCTCTACCAGTTTGGGGTCCGAGGCAAGTTCCGTCATGTTTGGTTTCAGCTTAGCCATGTGCAATCCTGCCCCCGCCCAGTAGAGATAAGCCTGTCCATCCTTATCTATCAGCACACAAGGGTCTATGCCGTGCACCCCCTCTATAGGTTTCCACATCGGCATAAACGGTCCCTCCGGATGGTCGGCAACCGCCACACCTATCCCGAATCCCTTCTCCTCCCCTTTCGGAGCAGCAGGGAAATAGAAGTAATACTTCCCGTCTTTCTCCACACAGTCCGGAGCCCACATCGTATAGCTGCCGTCCTGTACCCAAGGTACTTTGTCCTGCGAAACGATGACACCATGATCCTGCCATTCTGTGAGATTGTCAGAAGAGAAAACGTGATAATCTGCCATGCAGAACCATTCCTTCAGCTTCTCGATAGGACTCGGAATGTCATGAGAAGGATAAAGATATACCTTCCCGTTGAATACCCGAGCCGTAGGATCAGCAGAATACTGTCCGCTGATAATCGGGTTCTGAGCCGAAGCTCCTGTCGATAACGCCAGCATCAAGGCACACATCCATGTTTTCATATGTAAATTCCTTTAAAGAAGAAAAAAGGGAGTGCTTCTTTGCAAAACACCCCCTAATGTAAAACTAACCTATAGATTTTAAACTAAAATCTTTATATTTACAAAACAACTTCTTGATTACCAACCAGGGTTCTGCTCCAGGTTAGGATTCTTTTAATTAAGAACGCTCCAAAATTAAGATTTATTTCGTTTCAAAACTTTTTTTTGTATTACAATTACTTTGCGAAACATAACAAAATCCCAAAATGATACATTTGATAATATAAATAAAACAATTGAGCAGGAGAAAAACGAACATGGCAAATATATCAAATACTTTTTGTTATTAACAAAGCCAGAGAAAAGCAAGAACACCTTACAGTAAATATAAGAATGAGAGAGTGGGAAAAGTTATTGGTACATGAGACAAAACACGTATGGAAATCTTTTCATAACTTTGTAAACAGAACAGAAAATGAAAATCAATCCAATAATTTAAGCAAATATAAACTATGAAGAGATTATCAATCTTAGCATCGATGCTCGCGATGGCGTGCCTGCCAATGATGGCACAGAAAACGGGCAGTAAGGTTCAGGAAAAGCCTGATCCGAATTTTCAAATCTATCTCTGCTTCGGACAGTCGAACATGGAAGGAAATGCGGCTATCGAAGACATCGACCGAACGGGCGTAAACCCGAGATTCCAGGCTATGTATGCCGTGGATGATGAAAAGGCGGGATGGAAGAAGGGACAATGGCACACCGCTGTGCCGCCACAGGCAAGACCCTCTACAGGATTGACGCCTGTTGACTATTTCGGAAGAAAGATGGTGGATAACCTGCCAGACAGCATCAAGGTGGGAACCATCACCGTGGCCGTGGGCGGAGCCAGCATCGACCTCTTTGACAAGCGTACCTATAAGGCTTATCTCAAGAAACAACCCGACTGGATGAAGAACTTTGCATCCCAGTATAACGGAAATCCATACGCCCGACTGATAGAACTGGCTAAAATTGCCAAGAAGCAGGGTGTAATCAAGGGCATCCTCCTGCATCAGGGCGAAACCAACAACGGCGATGCCAACTGGCCTAACCGAGTAAAGACTGTTTACAACGACATCTTGAAGGATTTGAATCTGAAGGCAGAAGACGTTCCTCTGCTCGTAGGCGAAACCGTACAGAAGGATATGGGCGGAAAATGCTGGGCACATATCGCCATCGTTGATGATATCGCCAAGACCATCCCTACAGCTCATGTCATTTCATCAAAGGGTTGTCCGCAGCGTGGCGACGGTCTCCACTTCATCGCAGAAAGCTACCGCACCATGGGCAAGCGCTATGCAAACATGATGCTCGCCCTGCAGGGAATCATTCCGGACAGCAACTATCCGCGTGTAGATAAAGACCGCAGAGCTTATGTAAAGCTCCATGCTCCAGAGGCAAAGAAAGTAATCTTCGACATCTGCGGCAAGAAATATGAAATGAAGAAAGACCTGGATGGCGACTGGTACGGCGTAAGCGATCCGCTGGTGGTAGGATTCCATTACTATTTTCTGAATGTAGATGGCGTGCAGGTAGTTGACCCTGCCAGCGAAACCTATTTCGGCTGCTGCCGTGAAGCAGGCGGTCTGGAAGTACCAGAGGGAGCTGAAGGCAACTACTACCGTCCTCAGCAGGGCGTAGCCAAAGGTCAGGTTCGTTCAGTATCTTACTATGCAGCCTCCCAGAAGCAGTTCCGCCGCGCCATGGTTTACACTCCTGCCGAATATGAAACCAACACCACCAAGCGCTATCCTGTGCTCTATCTGCAGCATGGCATGGGCGAAGACGAGACGGGCTGGAGCAAGCAGGGAATGATGCAGCACATCATGGACAACCTGATAGCAGAAGGCAAGGCTGAGCCTATGATTGTAGTCATGGAGAGTGGCGACGTAAAGAAGCCTTTCGTTGCCCGTCCGGGTAAGAATGTAGATGAAGAGCGCAACCACTATGGTGCTTCTTTCTATGATGTGATGATCAAGGATCTGATTCCGATGGTTGACAAGACATTCCGTACTTATACCGACCGCGAGCATCGTGCGATGGCAGGATTGTCATGGGGCGGTTGCCAGACTTTCAACACGGTATTGCCTCACATGGACAAGTTCTCTGCCCTTGGAACCTTCAGCGGTGCACTCTTTGGCGTGGATGTAAAGACCTGTTTCAATGGAGTTTTTGCCGATGCTGAGAAATACAACAAGGACATTCACTATATGTTTATGGGCTGCGGTTCGGAAGAGAACTTCGGTACCGAGAAGATGGCACAGCAGTTGAAGGAACTGGGCATCAAGCTCGATATTTATGTATCACCAGGCACTCATCATGAGTGGCTCACCTGGCGCCGCTGCTTCAAGGAATTTGTTCCTCATCTCTTTAAATGGTAAACAAACTATCAGACACTATAAATCCCAGAACCGCTTGGAAGAGCGATTCTGGGATTATTTATACCATTTGTTTAATATTTATACTATATATATTAATTCGTTACTCTTCGGTGTCTCCCCAGAGGCTGAAGTTACGAGATACATCTTTCCCCTGAAACACCCTTTGCGTCATGTAACAAATACTTTATCTGGATTGAAATTATGCAGCCAAATTAAAGATTTTGGCACGAAAACGCACTTTTTCTCGAAAAAAAAGTGAGAAAAAGTGCGTTTTCGTGCCATTTTAAGGAAAATATCGTAATTTTGCAGTCGAACCAAAACATTAGAAGTATGAAAGCAGATTTAATAATCGGACGAGATAAAGAAAAGGCAGAGCTTCAACGTTGTATAGACTCAGATCGCTCTGAACTTGTTATCGTTTATGGTAGAAGACGTGTCGGCAAGACTTATCTAGTAGATGAATTCTTTGGTCGGAAGTACGACTTCACTTTCGTTGGAGGACACAATCTCCCCCAACGCACCCAATTGCGCAGTTTTGCCAAAGCATTAAAACAAGCCATGGGCGAGACATCAGCTCGCAAATTATCAGATTGGTTTGATGCCTTTGATGTTTTGGAAGAATATCTGTCATCCTTGCCAGAAGACCGCAAAAAGATAATCTTTGTAGACGAAATGCCTTGGATAGATTCCTTGCGTTCCGACTTCACCCCAGCATTTGAAAACTTTTGGAATGGATGGGCAGCCCGTCGTCGCGATATAGTTTTCATCGCTAGCGGTTCTGCCACATCATGGATGGTAGACAAGCTCATAGAAAACCAAGGAGGTCTGCATGCTCGCATCACTTGCCAGATATATTTACGCCCATTTACTTTGTATGAGACAGAACTATACCTAAAATCGCGGGGATGCTCTTGGGATCGCTTCCAAATAGCCCAATGCTATATGTTCTTTGGAGGCATTCCTTTTTATCTGAGTTTAATAGATCCAAGTCTTAGCCTTGTACAGAATGTTGATGCCCTGTGCTTTAACAAGGGAGGGGCACTAAGACAAGAATTTGACGAATTATATGGAGCCTTATTTACTCATGCAGGCAATTACATCAAGGTGGTCAGGCTCTTGGCTAATCATAAAGGCGGCATGACAAATGCAGAAATTGCTAAAGCAGCCGAACTGGACGGAAAGAAGTTGTGTCAGATATTAAAGAATCTGGAGAGATGTGACTTCATCATGAAGTTCAGATATTATGGCAAGAAGACGCAAAACCGCCTATATAAGTTGACTGACTTTTATACCTTATTTTATTTAAAGTATATAGAGCCCAATATCGACTCCTTTGATGAGCAATGGTGGAGCAAGCATTATCTCTCTCACAGTGTTGAGGCATGGCAAGGTTTAACTTTCGAATTACTCTGTTTGTTCCATATCAACCAAATACGCAAGGCATTGAATATTGGTGGCGTGGCTAGCGAGGCTTACATTTGGTTTGACAAGGCTGACAAAACCAAGAATCAGAGAGGAGCCCAAATAGATCTCATCATAGAGCGTGCCGACCGAGTCATCAACCTCTGCGAGATGAAATTTAGTCAAACCCAATACAAAATTTCAGCAGATTATGAGATAAAGCTGCGCAATAGGATGGAATTATTCAGAGACCGAACCCATTGCACAAAATCATTGGTAAATACCTTTGTCACAACATTTGGTGTTGCCAATGGCATCCATTCAAGTATAGTAAACAGCGAAGTCACACTAGACAATCTCTTTCAAGAATGACACATAATTGTCAACCTTCACCAGGAATAAGACTCTAGGTAGTAAACTAAATATAGGAAACTACATTTACTACGTCCGGACGTAACTTTTGCTGCGTCGGGACGTAGCAAATGCTACATCGGGACGCATTTTTTACTGCATCAGGATGTATCTTTTACTGCATCAGAACGTAATTTTCCTCCCTTTTTCGCCAGTAAAATTCCAAAAAAACGATAGAAAAAGACTCGTATTAAACCGAAAAAACAACTTTTTGCTCAATATCTTCTTAGTTTTCGCCCAAAAATCCCTCAAAAACACCGATATTTTGCTGATTTTATGCCAAAAGTGGTAATAGGTGGCAATAAGGTGACAATAAAAACGCCCCTTATTGCCACCCGTTATCCTCTAATAATCAAAGAGTTAAGTATAAGTG
>USJD01000164.1 GCA_900554835.1 uncultured Prevotella sp.
GGGAAGCTACCGTAAAGGGTGACTTGAAGGGAAAGTTCTATACCTTTGATATGGGAAAAGGTGAATGTCCTGGTACATTTGCTAAGGCTGTTGGCGTCAATGGTAATCGTGGTGCTATCATTGATCTAAGTCAGACCAACCCTGAAGGTTGGGAAAATGATGTGCGTCCGGCATTGAAATCGCCTGCTGATCTCATCATCTATGAGTTGCATTTCCGTGATTTTTCTATTTCTCCAACTTCGGGTTTGAAGTATAAAGGTAAGTATCTTGCTCTTACCGAACCAAAAGCTATTGAATATCTTAAGAAGTTGGGTATCAATGCAATACACTTCCAGCCTTGCTTTGATTACGCCTCTGTTGATGAAACAAAACTGGACAAACCACAGTTCAACTGGGGCTATGATCCGAAGAATTATAATGTACCAGAAGGCAGTTATGCTACAGATCCATATAATCCTGTAGTCCGTATCAGGGAATTCAAGCAGATGGTGCAGGCACTTCATAAGGCTGGTATCCGTGTGATTTTTGATGCTGTATATAATCATACTTTCGACATCAACGGCAGCAATTTCCAGCGTACTTATCCAGACTATTATTATCGCAAGACAGCTGATGGTAAGTATTCTGATGGTTCAGGTTGTGGCAATGAGACTGCATCTGAAAGACCATTGATGCGTGAGTTTATGATAGAGAGCGTGAAATATTGGGTGAATGAATATCATATAGATGGTTTCCGTTTCGACCTGATGGGCGTGCATGATATCGAGACGATGAATCAGATTCGTGCGGCTGTTGACGAGATAGATCCTTCTATTTATATATATGGTGAAGGATGGAGCGCTGGAAGCTGTGCTTATCCTACAGAGAAGTTGGCAGTGAAGGCTAATACGCCACAACTCCATGGCATCGGTGCTTTTAGCGATGATATGCGTGATGCTCTTCGTGGTCCTTTCTCTGATGATACCAAGGGCGCCTTGTTGGCTGGTATTCCAGGAGAGGAGGAGAGCCTGAAGTTTGGTATCGTTGGTGGTATTGCCCATCCGCAGGTGGATATGAATAAGGTAAATTACGACAAGAAACCTTGGACTAACAATCCTACTCAGCAGATTAGCTATATTAGTTGCCATGATGATATGTGTCTGGTAGATCGTTTGAAGGCAAGTATTCCTGGCTTGAAGGATCCGTCTGTTTCTGAAAGTGACCGCTTGGCTGAGTTAATCCGATTGGACTTGCTGGGTCAGACTGCAGTTTTCACTTCTCAGGGTGTACCGTTTATCTTGGCAGGTGAGGAAATGTTGCGCGATAAGAAGGGTGTTCACAACAGTTTTAATTCTCCTGATAGCATCAATCAGTTCAACTGGGATCATCTCAAGAAATATCCACAGGTTTTTGAGTATTATCGCAATTTAATCCAATTGCGTAAAAATCATCCTGCATTCCGTTTGGCTACTGCAGAAAAGGTACGTGAGCACCTGGAGTTCTTGCCAACTGTCAGTCCTGATGCTGTTAATCAGGTGAAGAATGAGGGCTGCTTTGTGGCTTTCATGCTCAAGAACTTAGCAGGCATAGACACTTGGAAGAATATTATTGTCATCTTGAATGCAAACCGTGAAGCGAAGTCTGTCGCAATTCCTGAGGGTGAATATCATGTGGCTTGTTGCAATGGTATCATCAATGAGGAGGGTATCGGTATGCCTGTTAGTGGTAAGGAGGTCTTGGTAGATGCACAGTCTGCTTTGATTCTTTATGCTAAATAAGCATGAAAGTTGGCAATGATTCAAGATATCATCAAGAAAAAATCATTATAAAATATAATTTTACTATTGACTAAATCTATAAGAAAATGAGAAAAATATTTGTATCGTTAATGTTGCTTATGGGTACAATGAGCATGAATGCAGCGGTCTCTGTTGACCGCATTGAACCAACAGACTGGTATGTAGGTATGAAGGATGCTTCTCTCCAGTTGATGGTGTATGGTAAAGACGTGCGAAATGCGGATGTTGAGATTGATTATCCTGGCGTTCGCGTCGATTCTGTCGCAAAACTCGAATCTCCTAACTATCTCTTGGTTTATCTCAACTTAGAGGGTGCAAAGGCGGGAGAAATGACCTTGAAATTCAAGCAGGGTAAGTCTGTCAAGAAGGTGAAGTACCAACTGAAAGACCGTGAAATGGCTGGTGATAAGCGCATAGGCTTTAGCAATGAGGATGTGCTCTATATGTTGATGCCAGACCGCTTTGCGAATGGTAATCCTAAGAATGATGCTTTCAAGACTATGAGAGACAAGACTTGCGACCGTAAGGCACCAAGTCTTCGTCATGGTGGTGACCTGGAAGGTATCCGCCAGCATTTGGATTATTTCAACCAGTTGGGTGTTACCGCATTATGGTTTACTCCAGTATTGGAGAATGATAGCCCTAATGATGGCAAGAACAGTACTTATCATGGTTATGCTACTACCAATTACTATCGTGTAGATCCTCGTTTCGGTACCAATGCAGAATACAAAAAGTTGATTGATGAGGCTCACCAGAAAGGATTGAAGGTGGTGATGGATATGATTTTCAACCATTGCGGTTTTGAGCATCCTTGGGTAGCTGACATGCCATCCAAAGACTGGTTTAATACTCCAGAGTGGTTGCTTCCTGAATACCAGACCCCTGAACATCTGAAAAAGATAGGTACGATGGATGGAGCACGCACCGTGAATGATATGTATAAGCAGACCAGCTATAAGTTGACTCCTGTTTTGGATCCGTATGCCAGTAAAGTTGACTTTGAGGAGACTGTAGATGGCTGGTTTGTGCCTTCTATGCCTGATTTGAATCAGCGCAACCCACATATCATCAAATACCTTATACAAAACAGCGAGTGGTGGATTGAAACAGTGGGTATAGATGGCATTCGCATGGATACTTATCCATACGCAGACCGTGATGCCATGGCTTTGTGGATGAAGACACTGGATCAGGAATATCCTAACTTTAATACCGTAGGAGAAACTTGGGTTACAGAGCCTGCTTATACGGCAGCTTGGCAGAAAGACAGCAAACTGTCAGAGAAAAACAGTTATCTGAAGACTGTCATGGACTTTGCTTTCTTCGACCGTATCAATAGTGCCAAGAAGGAAGAGACGGATGATTGGTGGAATGGAATGAATCGTATCTACAATGTACTCTGCTATGATTATCTCTATCCAAATCCAAAGAGTGTGATGGCTTTTGTGGAGAATCATGATACCGACCGTTTCTTGGGTGAGGGAAAAGACTCATTAGCTTTGAAGCAGGCGTTGGCACTTCTTCTGACCATCAACCGTACTCCTCAACTCTATTATGGTACTGAGGTTCTGATGAATGGTACTAAGAGTGTTACCGATGGTAATGTTCGTAAGGACTTCCCTGGTGGATGGACTGGTGATCAGCATAATGCTTTTACTGCAGAAGGAAGAACGAATGCAGAAAACCAGATGTTCAACTGGTTGAGCAATCTCTTGCATTGGCGTCAGGGGAATGAAGTGATTACTAAGGGAAAGCAGACCCAGTTCTGTCCTCAGAATGGTGTTTATGTCATTGCCCGTCAATACAATGGTAAGAATGTGATGACCATTATCAATGGTAAGAATGAAGCCAACGAACTCAATGTGAGCCGTTATGCTGAGATCATCGGTTCTCACGACAAGGCTACGGATGTTACAAACGGTCGCACCGTTCTTATCAACAAGAACGTGAAGCTCCGTCCTCGCCAGAGCATGATTCTTGAGTTCTAAAACGCAAGTAGCTTCGTTGCCCGTTGAAAGTACTTTCAATGCCTGATGAAAGTACTTTCAATTGCCAACGCAAGTATTTTCCTATATGAACGTTCCTATAGTTGCAAATTTACACTTTTAGGAACGTTTTTTTCTTGATAAAAATTCTTTGGTTTCATTTTTTCTTCGTACTTTTGCAAACAGAAGTTTAAAAACTTAATAAATATGTATAAGGAAATAGGCAAATGGTTCTTGGATGTTGCGAAGTATATAGTAACAGCATACGTTTTGACCACAATGTTTGTAAAGGTTGATTCAATCTTTGCAGCATTAGGGGCAATAGTCATCATGGTGATAATGTTTACCATAGGTGTCTATTTCTTGCATAGAGATAATAATAACGATAAAAAAGATAAGGAAAAGGAGAAATAAGTATGGATGCAGGATTGTTAAGTATGTATGTCGCTCTTATGCTTTTAGGCTTAGGAATGATAGTATTTTCCAAAATTGAAGATAATAAGAAAGGGAAGCAAAATGAGTAATGGATTATAGGCAATGTATATTTTCCTTGCTGTGTTTGCAACAGAATTAGTTATTTATTCTAAAATGTCTGATAGAAAAAGACAGGAGAAATAAGTATGGATACTGGATTGTTTATTATGTATGGCTTTTTGTTGCTTTTGGCAGCAGGAATATTTATTTATGCCAAAATTGATGATCGCAAAGAACAGAAAAGGCAATAATATGAGTAATGGATTATTAGTGATGTATGTCTTTTTGGCTTTAATTATTGCTGGTTCTTTAATCTATTCAAAATGGGAAGATAAGCATCAGCAACAAGAGCAATAAATGGTGATTAGATACATTCTTTCTATAATAAGCATTCTTTTCATAACCTTGAGCAGTTTTGCGCAAGGTGGGCTGCCTAGTCGCTATAACGTAAGCTATCTCAATATGGCTGCAGGTATGCCGAATAACTTTGCCGATGACATCTTTCAGGATTCTTACGGCTTTGTATGGATTAGTACGCACGGTGGTGGACTGGTGCGCTATGATGGCTTCAACTTTATGAACTTCGGTTTGGGGTCTGTAGGAATCAGTCTGCGAAGCAACAGTTGCCGTAATGTCTGCGAAGATTCGTTCAAGCGCCTTTGGGTGGCTTTCGAAGAAGGTCCGCAGGTGCTCGACCTCAATACCATGCAGCCTGTTGTTCCACCTTGTGAGAACAGCCAGGTAGAAGCACAACTCAATAAAGTATTCAAGAACCTTTGCACCCGAATATATTGCGATGCAAAGGGCAATATATGGATGCTGTCTGTCAACCAGCTCACCCGTTTCGGTTTTAATGAAAAGGGCGAGGTGAACAGCGTTTTTTCCACATCCTATCTTTATAATGCTCCCGACCTTGGTATCTGTGATGTCTATCGCAGAGGAACGGTTGTGTTATGCAATAATGGAGTGGTGAGCGAGTTTTCTGTGAAGAACAATCAGCTCGTAGCAAAGAACATCTCATCCCTGTTCCCTTCGCTCGACGGCTGGTATGCCAGTGCCATCATCTCATATCATGGCAAGATATGGATGGGTACCAATCGAGGACTGTTTAATAGTGCAAAGCAGGAATTCCATTGCTCTGCTACCGATCATTCGCTCCAGCATGAAGTAGTGACGAGCCTTGCCGTTTCTCCAGATGACAAACTTCTGGTAGGAACGCTCTGTGGTGTGGATATCTTCAATGATAAGACCGGAGAGATAGAACATTGGAACACTGCTACGGCTGTGAATCCGCTGAACAGTAACTTTATCAACAGTCTTTTCTCAAAGAACGGACAGATATGGGTAGGCTCCGAGACTGGTGGTGTTACCAAACTGGCTCCACGTCAGTTGGATTTGGAATTCTACCGTCACGCCCCTGCCAACCCGGGCAGCATCTCTCCCAACGCAGTCAATGCCATGTATGCGGCAGCTGACGGAACCCTGTGGGTAGGAACCGTAGAGGGAGGTCTCAATGCCTTGGCTCCAGGCAGCAGGAACTTTGTTCATTATACGGTGGCAAATTCCGGTTTGCCGCATAATACAGTCTCGGTTCTTGCAGCCGATAACCGCAATCAGCTCTGGATTGGTACCTGGGGAACGGGTATCGCTGTGATGAATCTCAGTCAGCCGGGCAAAATCATTCCTCTGATGGTTGATGCAAAGCATCAGCATTTACTCAACTTTGCCGGTGCCTTGGCTTACGATCCTATCAATGATGGTATGTGGCTCGGAACCAATGATGGTCTCTTCTTCTATGATATGAAGCGCCGCCAACTCATCGAACCTTTCAGGGGATGTCTGGAAGTGCGCGGCTGCATCGGTTCTCTGATAACCCGAAAGGGCAAACTGCTCATGGGGTGTGTGCGTGGAATGGTAGAGGTTGACCTTAAGTCGCGTTCTCATGGCAAGGGTGATTTTGCTGTGACGTATCATCAGTATAAACTCGACAATCCGAAGAGTGGAGTCTTCGATAAGATATTGTCTTTCTGCCAGGCTAAGGATGGAAAGATATGGATTGGCAGTAACGGCTACGGTCTGTACTGCTATACCAGCGATAAGAACGGAAAGTTGCAGGTGAAATCGTATACCACCAATAACGGACTTGCCAACAACATCGTTAAAGGTATTGTAGAAGATAACCAGGGCATGCTGTGGATAGCTACCGATAACGGACTCTCTATCTTCAATCCTAAGACAGAGGCATTCTGCAGTTTCTCCCGTGAAGACGGTCTGATCAGTTCACAGTTCTATTTCAATGGAGCCATCCGCAATGCCAAGGGCGAGATATTCCTGGGCACCGATATGGGTATGATGGCAGTGAAGGGCGTAAACCGTTCTGTGCATCAGACGGGTAAGCTGTGCTTTACCGAACTTCTGGTAGATAACCAGCCAGTTTTTGCCGGCAGCGATTATCTGGAAGAAGACATCTCCATCGCCAGAAAGTTGCGTATCCATGAGAGTGATAAGTCGTTCACCCTCTTTTTCTCAGCGCTCAATTATGGCTGCGAGACACAGGGCGTGTACCTTTATCGCATGAAGGGATACGAGAATGAGTGGGTTCAACTCAAGGCTGGTCAGCATAGTGTGCGTTATTCCACTCTGCCAGCTGGAGACTATAAGTTTGAGGTGAAATATATCCCATCTATCAATTCCGACAAGGAGCAGGTGATCTCTGTAGAAGTTCAGATTACTCCTTATTTCTGGAAGAGCTGGTGGTTTGTTACCCTTATTATAATAGGTATCATCGCCTTGCTCCAATATGCTTATGTGCGCCGTCTCAACAAGATGCGCGAAGAGGAAGTAGAGGCTCTGTATCGTCCGATAGAGGCGGCTCTGAAGGAAAGTGATGAACCTGAAAAGCTGCAGAGTCGCATCCAGATGATTCTGCAGAACCAGAAATGTTATCAAGATAGTCAGAAGAAGACCGTCTTAGCAGATAAGGAGGCGTTAGAGAAAAATTCCATTTCTTTTATGGATGAAGTGATGAGTATCATGGAGAAGAATTTCCATAATTCTGAGTTTGGTGTCCAGGATTTGGCTGATACTTTGAGTATGAATCGCAGTGTTCTCAGCAAGAAACTGAATGCTGAGACAGGACTTCCTACCTCTCAGTTTATCCGCAATTACCGTTTGGATATTGCCAGGAAAATGATTACTGACAATGTAGCCAATCGTAATATTACTGAGATTGCTTATCGTGTGGGATTTAACGATCCGAAATATTTTACCCGTTGTTTTACCAAGTGCTACGGAATGTCTCCAACTTCTTTTAGGGATGTACAGGAAGATGAAGGGGCGGAAATAACAGAAGATGAGGGTAAAGATAATAAAAAATAAAGCTATAAAGATAAAAAAATAGGAGTTGCTTGATATAGGTCAAGTAACTCCTATTGTTGTATGTGTGGGGACACAGAGGGTGGACAAGTGCCTTAGCCACCTAAAAAATGCGACTTTTATGTGTTTTGTCCACCTATATTTTTCATTTGTCCACCATGTATGTACTGATTAGTTGTACTTTTGCCACTGATAATTTGTTTTGCGTATGCTTTAAGCCAACGCAAATTACTTCATCCGCAATACTTTAAAAACAGTGAACGGACAAAAGTAATAACAAACTAAAAAATTAGAATTAACAAAATAGTAAACCTAAAAATTGAAAATCAATGAGGAAACAATTATTCTCTATGATGTTATGCCTTGGTGCAGTTGGTGGTGCTTCTGTTGTTGCTCCACTGCCCACAGTGGCTGCTGTTGCACAGAATCAGGTAATCACAGTCAAGGGACAGGTTGTAGATGATCAGGGTGAACCTCTGATTGGCGCAACAGTCAAGACTAAG
>USJD01000165.1 GCA_900554835.1 uncultured Prevotella sp.
TAATCGGTATTTTCCTTAGAAGTATAGCCACCCTTTATCCAGTTAGAATAAACAGGCTTTCCTGCATTCAGCATCGCGTTGATGAGAGCTGTGTTGTAGTGATCCTGGTGTTTGTGAGTAACACAGAGGAAATCCAGATAAGGCTCCAGTTTCTCTGCCCAGCGATGGTTGATGTCAATACCAAAGCAAGTGGTAGGAGTCTTTACGATGTACCCCATATTGTAGAGCTGCCAGATGCATGTAGTACCATTCTCAACGGTAGTCGTCTTGATGGCATTAATTACATGATCCAGAGACAAACGGTAGAACGCCAGCATAGGGTCGTACTTTTCTCTCATTTCAGCAGACTGGTCCAAAGAAGCAATATAGCTTTCAAAGAAATCAGAAGTGCAGTTGTCTGCCATCTTCTGTATCTTCTTTAGAACTTCAGATCTTTCCGCATTGAGAGGTTGCTGCTGTAATGGAGTAGTAGCCCACAAAGCTTCAGCCACCTCTTTTGCAGTCTTCATGTCGGTAGTTTCACCTATTTCGACAGGCTGCGCATAAGTCATTCCGTCTTCGTCACTTCCACAAGAGCAGAGGGCGCAAGCGAATAATGCGATGAATAAATATATCTTTTTCATACTGATTCAAATATTAATATTGGTTTGTACCATGAATATTTCCACCTCTGCAGCTCCATGTTGATTTCTCTGGACCTGCAAAGATCTTGATTGCTGCAACATTACCACCGATATAAGACACATAGAGAATCTGATTCTCACCGATAGTCATACCAGACATAATCTTGGCATTATTATCTGTACCTTCTGAATCCATGTGCCAAAGTTCCTCACCATTTGAACTGTCAACCGCATAGATGCGACCTGCTCCACTACCGAAATAGACAGTACCCTTATCGTCAAGAACAGGGAAACAATAAGTAGGAGCTGCTTCAATTGTAAACTTCCATTTCAGTTGTCCCGCCTTATCAACAGCATAAAGCGCCTTACCACCCTTATCAGTGAAGTAGATATTACCGCTCTTGTCAACAATAGGAGCATAAATATCGCCCGCAGCTTCAACACTCCACTTAGTAGAACCATCAGATGTGTTCAATGCCAACAAACCAGCACCGCCAATCTGTGCAGCATAAAGGGTCTCCCCATCCAAAGCAAAGGAACCAATTTCTGTAACTTTACCAGCAACCTTCCAAAGCTGAGTACCATCTGCCTTGAAACCGTAAATAGTAGAACGTGTACCCACATAGATATTACCATTTTTGTCAATAGCAACAGCACCTGCCTTATTCTTTGTACCTGTCAGTTTTACATTCCAATTCTTTGCACCAGTTGCAGTATTGATAGAATGAAGAACATTGTCGCCATCAAGTACATATACTGTTTGTCCGTCAGCAGTTACTGCAGGGAAGCAATCCAGGTTCTTGTTAGCAGCACCAGTTGCATAAGTCCATTTCTGTGAACCATCGCTATTGATAGCATACAAGGTTGCATTGCGAGCACCCTGATACAAAGTTCCATCTTTGCCAACAGCAACACCACCACCATAGGTTGTCTTAGGAATAGCAGCAGTCCATTTCACTGCACCAGTCATTGCATCAAAAGCAGTTACATCACCAGTTGCACCAGCTGAAGGCAAGTAGAAAGTATTTCCATCTAAAGAGAATACTGCATTTGCAGTCTTCACCATACCACCATTAGGCATGTCTGTTGACCAAACTTTGAAAGGCTCTGTATCAGAAACAGGTCTTGCCTTTGTTGTAGAAATCATAGAACGCTGGTTGCCATAGATGGCCTGGATGGTGATGGTATAAGTAACCTTGTTAACCAAACCTGTTATAGTATATGAGGTAGTCTTTGCATCCAACTCTGCAGAACCACCTTCGTATGTAGCAACTTCCGGTGTCCAATTGACCAAATAACCTGTTGGGTTGGCTCCCTGCATAGGAGCCCACTCCAACAATACTTTCTCATCCTGCGCCGTAGCGTTAAAGCTACTTACCTGACAAATGTCCCAACTTGCCTTTGGAAGATCATCGCTACAAGAAGCAAGAATTAAGACTGTCATTAATGACAGCAAATATATTATCTTTTTCATGTTATAATCATTTATTATTTATTATCATATCCAGGATTTTGCCAAAGGATAGTCTCATCACCTACCTTCTCAATTTCTTGCTGAGGAATAGGGAATAGTAACTGATAATCACTGATTTCAATACCATTTTCTGCCATTACACTCTTTGCAAATCCCATTCTTACCAAGTCGAACCAACGCTGACCTTCATAAGGGAACTCTCTCTGTCGCTCAACCAAGATGCCTTTGCGGAACTTCTCTTTTGAAGGCAGCTGTCTTGCAGTCAAATTAGAGATGCCTGCTCTTTCTCTTACGGCATTAAGACATTTGAGAGCAAGAGAACCCTCAGATGCATCATACTCGATTTCGTTAAGAGCCTCAGCATACATCAAAAGAACATCTGCATAACGAAGGAGAATCTGATCATTACCTACAGTATTGAAGGTTGTACTCTTTGTATCATAGAATTTTCTCATCAAATACACATTCTTCGCAGCCTGTACATAAGTTATGAGATCTTTGCGAGCATCATCTGTAGGATAAGTATTGAGAAGAGAACTTGTCTGGTTGGTATCATCAGTTGAATTGGTAAGATTGTACCAATAGCTGTGACCTTCTCCCTCTATTTCCTTATTGAAATGTACAGCAAAGATAATCTCTTTATTGTTCTTGTTATCCACATTGAAGACCTGGGCGATAGGGCTAACCAACTGATATTTTCCAATCAGCTGAGAAAGAATATCTCTTGCTTCTTCCCACTTATGGAAAGTAAGATAAACCTTACCGAGCAAAGCCTTAGCTGCTCCAGATGTTGCTCTACCCATATCTGCTGATGAGTAAGATTCAGGAAGATAGTTGTTATCAATAATCTCCTTCAAATCACCAGCAATCAAGTCGAACATCTGCTCATCAGAATATCTTGCCACTTTCAAAGCCTCTGCTGCACTTACAACATGCTTTGTAGCAGGAACACCACCCCAAATACGATACATATTAAAATAGTTCAAAGCTCTGATAAACATCGCTTCACCCTTGTACTGTTTCTTCAAGCCTTCTGCAAAGTTTGCACCGTCAATCTGGTCGAGCAGAAGATTACAACGATAAACGTTGTTATTGAAGTTTGCCCAATAAGAGCTAAGGATTCCATTAGATGGTTTCTCTGCAAAATGGTCTATATCGTAACGATCTTGAGTACCTGCTGTAGGTGCACTCAATGAAAGATTATCACTACGATACTCGCAGCATTCTGTATAGAAATTCACCTGTGACTGCAATTTGGAATAGCAACCTATTACAGCTACATTGTAATCGCTTGCAGTCTTATATACTTTGTCAATGATTACGCTACTTGATGGCTCTAAGTCGAAAAAGCTATCTCCACAAGAAGTCATAAGCAGAGCGGCCATTGATGCTAATAATATTATCTTTTTCATGACGTAAAATTCTTTATAATGTGAGATTCAAACCAAACATATATGTTCTTGCCAAAGGATAAGTACCATAGTCCTCACCTGGAGTCAGGTTCTTAGATGGACGGGCATTTACTTCTGGGTTATAACCGCTATAGTCAGTAATAGTGAAGAGGTTCTGTCCTGAAACATAAACTCTCAACTTCTCTACCTTAAACTTCTGAGTAAGTGCACGAGGCAAAGTATAACCTAATGAAAGGTTCTGAAGACGAAGGTATGAACCACTCTCCAAATGCCAGGTTGAAGTACGGCTGTTGTAACCTGTCTGCTTACGGTTTGCCTTATTTACAAAACCGCTACCAGGATTCTCAGGACTTCTCCAACGATCAAGCGCAATCTTTGTACCATTGGTATTTCCCTCCATGTTGTCAAGGTAACGCTTATTCAAATTCAGAATCTTGTTGCCATAAACACCCTGGAAGTTGAAGTCCATATCGAAACCTGCATACCAGAGTTTACCGCCGAAACCATAAGTGAACTTAGGCATATAGTTGCCGCAGATTGTACGGTCTTTATCCAAATCTAACTTTCCGTCTCCATCGACATCGACAAAGCGGAAGTCACCTACTTCAGTATTATCAAAGTGAGGATATTTCTTCAAATCTTCTGCTGTCGCAAAAATACCATCCTGCACCAAGAGATAATAGTTACCAATAGGCTTGCCGACCTCTGTTTTATAGAAAGCATGACCTACACTACCAGTAGAAATAATAGGAGCATTACCAGGACCTAACTCTTTTACCTCATTGGTATTCTTGGCATAGTTGGCATTGAAAGAATAGCCGAAACCATTAGCAAATGTATGCTGAGAAGTCAAAGCCAATTCCCATCCGCGGTTGTTTACCTTACCAATGTTCTGAAGAGAAGTACTGTAACCTGTCAAGAGAGGTACTGGTACATAGAGCAACATATTAGATGTGTTGGTGTTATAGTAATCTACAGAGAAACCGATGTAGCCATCGAACATCTGAAGATCAATACCTGCATTAATCATCTGGTTTTTCTCCCAACTCAAATCATCACGCTTGATATTATCTGGCTTATAACCATACTGCAATAAACCACCATTAGCACCTAAGATATAGTTATCAGTTGACATTGTTGCCAAATGGTCGTAGTTACCAATTTCGAAGTTACCAGTAACACCATAGCTGGCACGAATCTTCATGTCATTGATGAAAGACAATTCCTTCACATTCTTAAAGAACTGCTCATCGCTGATACGCCAAGCAGCAGAAGCGGATGGGAAATAGCCCCAACGGTTGTTCTTACCGAAACGTGATGAACCATCGGTACGAATCGCAGCAGAAAGCATGTAGCGTCCCTCGTAGTTGTACTGAACACGAGCCAAGTAAGAAGCGATAGACCATTGTGTCTTATCAGAACCACCCTTAGTCACAGTACCACCATTTACAGTCTGGATATAATCGTTAGGATAATCTGTAGCTGTCACGTTGTCGGTTTTCTTGGTTTCCTTCTGTGCAGATTGTACAAGAATAGCAGTAATGTTATGCTTCTTGTTGATAGTAGTAGTATAAGTCAATTGATTTTCTACCAACCAGTTGAAGAAGAAAGAAGAAGAACTGTAACCTACTGGGTTTGAAGGAGAATCATAATAATCTTTTCCCTTCAAAGGCAAAGAAGACTGACGATATTTATCATTATGAGCACCATAATAATCACCACCCAAAGACAACTTATAAGAAAGTCCCTTCATCAATTCCAATTCTGCATATACCTTACCAGTAATAGACATACGATCAGTAACATTTGACTGTAAGCGAGCCATAGCAACAGGATTCAACACCTCATTGTGCTCATAGTCTGTACCAATACGCAAGTAACCATTACCCTGATAATTATAAGAACCGTCTGCGTTGTAAACAGGGAAAATAGGAGGCATCATTAAAGCAGACTGAACAATACCACCAGCTCCAGATGCATCTACAGTATTTGAAACAGAATAAGAAGGTGCGAAGTTTACACCAAATTTCAAGCGCTTATGCTGACCTGAAAGATTCAAACGACCACCATATTTTTCAAAATCAGAACCAATGATTGTACCTTCCTTTTTCATATAGTTACCTGATACGAAATAATTGATACTGTTTGACTTTCCTGATAAAGAAACATTGTGTCCAGTAGTCATTGCAGTACGGAAGATAGCATCCTGCCAATCTGTATCTGTCAAGCCTTTAACACCCTGTAAATATGGGAAGAAATCAGCTGCAATCTGCATGTTTCCTTTAGGGCGTACACTATTAGGATCACTTGCTGATCCACCAGGGACTTTAGAAAGGTATGCATTGTCACGTGCGTCCTTTACGAATTCTGCATATTCATAAGCGTTCATCATATCCAATTTCTTAGATACGTTCTGTATACCTACATATCCATCATAAGAAATTGAGAGCTTATCAGAAGTACCCTTCTTGGTAGTTACGAGAACAACACCATTAGAACCACGACTACCATAGATAGCTGCTGCAGAAGCATCTTTCAAAACTTCTACAGACTCAATATCATTCGTATTCAAGTTGGCAAAGCCACGCTCCATAGGTACTCCATCTACTACATAGAGAGGATCGCTACCAGCATTGACTGTGCTCACACCACGAACTCGGATGCTTACGCTTCCCTCAGGATCACCGCTTGGTACAGTTACCTGAACACCAGGCATCTTACCTGCCAAAGCCTGACGGAAATCAGAAGCAGGATTATTGGCAAGAGCCTCAGCCTTTACAGAAGACACAGCAGTAGATACGTCACGCTTTTTCTGCACACCGTAACCTACAACCACAACTTCGTCGAGTACCTTGTTATCATCAGCCAAATTGACGTTAATAACTTCTCGACCGTTTACTTTAATTTCCTGATCTTTGCAACCGATATAAGATACAGCCAACAAACCATCAGAGGCAATCTCAATCGTATAATTACCATCCAAATCGGTAATTACTCCATTATTGGCAGAGCCTTTTTCCATGACTGTTGCTCCGATAACTGGCTCGCCAGTTTCATCTTTTACAACACCCTTTACCTTGATTTTCTTACCATGGCTTTGAGCTTTTCCTTTGTGCTGAGACTTAATGACGATGTAGTTGCCTTCCAATTCATAAGTACAATTTGTACCCTTGAGCAATTGGTTCAACATACCAAATACATCATCACTCTTTTTGGTTAACGTGACTGTGCGGTTAGCATCCAACTGAGAAGAATTGTACGCAACCTTGTACTTGGAAGACTGCTCAATCTTCTCAAAAGCAGACTTGAGCGTTACCTTGTTTGAACCGAAGCTGACGGTCTGAGCAAAAACTGCCATTTGTCCAGCCAACAGCAAACAAAAGCATGACGCTGATATTCGTTTTAAGTTCATATAATATTGATTTAATTAATAATTTGTCCTAAGACGATTACACATTGAAGACAATTATATTTTTCGTTGCACCCAATTACAATCCTGTTAAAATGAAATTTTTATTTCACTTTTTTTGTGTGTTCGCAAACAACTGTGTTTTAGTAAAACAAATGCGGTAATATTCTACGGATAATTTTATAAAATGCCGTACATTTTTACATGTTTTCATAGTACTATATATATGAGAGGATAAACTCTAAAAAGGCTATAATGCAGTATTATCTCTGAAAGATAGCACCACTATCTCCGAGAGTTAGCACTATAGTTCTCTGTGCCCTAAAAGTGCTCCAGTCAGGGCACTTTGGTGCTTCAGCCAGGGCACATTAGTGCCGTAAGCAAGCATTTTGGAAATATAGGGGTATTTATCGAATATCAGGATTTTTTTTAGAAACGGCACTCATAAAATCTCGTCACCCTTCATCTTTCCGCCTGAATCCCCTGTGTTTATCGGGGTTTCAGAGGGTGAAGGGTGCATTTCAACCCTTCATCACCCTTCATCATATTATTAATCAGAGGCATTCGTGAATTTCTCTTTACATTTTCCTTGCTGAGATTTCTGTGTTTTCAACTGAATCTTATTTGTGTGTGAATATTGAAAATATGAACAAGGAAAAGAAGACGCTGAAAATCAGACAGTTAGGATTTTTGTGATTGAAGAATAATGTTTATAAGGCTCTCATGTCGTACGACATGGGTCCCTATAAACGTACGATTGCATCACTATTGTCGTACGACATGGGATTATATAGTCGTACAACATGAGATCATAATAAAGCATTACTATTATTCTTTGATGCGAAAAGTTGTAAAAAGAGAATCGTTTTTATGCTGAAATCCATTTCTTGAGAGCTACATCGACTAAAAACGAGTTGGCAAAATATAGAAGGAAATATTTACAATGAAGAAAGACATTCGTTTCTCTCTTATTCCCATCCAGGGTTAACTGCTGGGGCTAATTCAAGCTTCTATTAAGACTAACCATTAGCTTCTATTAAGGTTAATCATCGCCTCCTATTATGCCTATTTTAAGTTCAAATCCCCTTAGGTAACTACTCAGCACCCCTATTGAAAACTTTGAATAGAAAAGCCTTGGAATATGAAAGCGGCTTCGTAAGCAGTTGAAGCCTATTGCATTATTCTGATAGAAACTA
>USJD01000166.1 GCA_900554835.1 uncultured Prevotella sp.
GCAAGAAATGAGGCTTCTGGGGAATTGAAATATCAACCATCAAAACACACAAAAAATAAGTTTAACCTTTAAAATTGAATCAAAATGAGTAAGATGAAAACAGACACTTGGAAGACCATTCTTCAAATCGCCATCAGTTTCTTGACGGCGCTTGCCACCACGCTCGGAATTACGAGTTGTATGGGATAGCGTAAGTAAACAATGAATTAGGATAGAAATTCCGGTCATTCCCGGTCATGGTCATTTCTGGTCAAAATCATTGAAGGTATTACGAATCAAATGGCTATAATACCTCCTTATAAAAAACGAAAACCTCCAGCTTCACAGTTGGGGGTTTCTAAACAAACTACTTAAAAACTAATCTACTAAAACAATAATACGGAAGATCTAAAAGATCCTCAGTATTTCTTTCTAAGATAGAATAATATCTCAGAAAGTGAAGAGCCGTCTTTCTCAAGAGAGCCCTTCAATAACAAATCTGTTGCAAATATACACTTTTTTTAAAAAACAACATCATTCTCTCTGTTTTTTTTAACAACATTAACCTTTGCACCTGATTTCTCAATATGATTCAGGGGATTACTGAAAACGCTTCTATATATTATGTACGCATACATATATATAGAAGCGATGATATGGATAAGGGAAAAATCCTTATAATAGACTGAATCCTTATCTTACGATATATTTCTTTCCATTTACCAGATAGATTCCGCTACGAAGGTCCTGCAACTTTTCGCATTCATCTTTCTGCCTGTCAGATCATAACAGCCTGAAAATGTGGCTTTCTGGGGAATTGTGATTCAAGGAACTCTTAAACGCAGACTGAGCATGACAAACAAAACTTAACTTCTTCGAGAGTGGCGATATTTTAACATAAAAATAACATGCACTTAACACAAGAAGTCAGGATTTTATTATATCTTTGCCCTCAGATTTGCTGCACTCGGCAATCTGAAAGCAAGCTTTCATTACGCTCGTTGGCAGCATCTCTACAAAAGATAAGATTTCAGTAACAAACAATAAACTACAGCTTTATGGAAAAAGAGAAACTTTCAGCAATCCTGTCAAAGGGAAGAAACGGAACCAAGGGATGGTTTCTGTATCGTGCATGGCCTGGCACCAGAAGTGCCATCTCCGTCTATCTGATGTCCATGCTTGCAGCATTACCGGTTGGCATTGCGGCAGCTTTTTGCTGCGAATTTATCGAATTTCTGACGAAGACAACCATCAATAGTACTG
Organism: uncultured Prevotella sp.; assembly: GCA_900554835.1. Classification (GTDB taxonomy): domain Bacteria; phylum Bacteroidota; class Bacteroidia; order Bacteroidales; family Bacteroidaceae; genus Prevotella. Next base: position 1,243 of record USJD01000166.1, read on the forward strand.
CATGGACCATGGCAATTTATATGCTGGCTGCAGAGCTATATATGATTCATAAATGCCGGAAGAAATTCCATCTGCGTGTTCGCCTGGAAAAGATTCAGAAGATGCCTAAGACCATCATCTTCTTGCTGGTTTTCTTGGTGGGATTGTTCCAGTTCATTCCTATGACTGCATTAGAGAACTTCATGGATTTGCCTGATCAATTGGAGCAGGATTTTGTTAACCTGGCACATAATCCGATTGGAATTCTGACGCTCTGCATCATTGCTCCTATAGCCGAAGAATACCTCTTCCGCGGATTGATGATGCGAAAGATGCTGAGATGGAACATCAGTCCCTGGTACGCTATCATCGCCTCAAGCATCATGTTCGGTCTCATCCATCTCAACCCAGCACAGATTCCAGGAGCCATCATTCTGGGTATCGTCATGGCGTGGATGTGTTACCGCACCAGGAGTTTGATTCCAGGTATCATCATCCACATCACCAACAATACGCTCTGCCTGATTCCAGAAGAATACTACGATACCTACATCGCCAGCACTCCGATGATGGAAGGAGGTCTCAGCCTTGTAAGCATCGCAATCATCGTTCTGTCGATTTGTCTCTTCAACAAGAAGGCTGTTGCAGCATCGTAAAAAGATTTCATAAAAGGAAGTCTTCATAAGAAAGGCTTCCTTATCAAATTCCTCACCATAAGGGGAGAGTTATTCCTCCCCCTCTACCTTGCAGCAGTCGAATCCCATCTCTTTGGCTTTATCAGGACCAAAGGTAAAGTAGATGGCTTCGCCCTCATCACAAACCTCGCCTTGGGAGTTTTCGAGAGTCAGGTGGATGGTGACGATGTTGCGGCGCTGACTGGCGATGTGACCACGCACCGTAATCTGAGAATCAGTGGTCATCACAGGCTTCTTGTACTTCACGTTGAGCTGCATCGTCACACCCGTGGTCTGCAGTTTGCGGTTGATAACCCAGCCTGCCACTTCATCCATCAGCATACTGATGATTCCGCCATGCAGGGTATTGATCCAGCCCTGGTAATTCTCGCCGGGATTCCAGATGGTAAGCACATCCTCACCCTCTTCCCAAAACTCAAGATGCAAACCTACAGGATTGTTGGGGGCACAGCAAACGCAGTTGTAACCCTCCTTGTTCAAATATGGATTTAATATCTTCTTCATTTTCTAATTGATTAAACTGATTTCTAACTGATTAAACTTTTTAAAACAAGGCAAAGGTACGAATAATATCTGACAAGGCAAAGTTTTTTTAAGATATTACGGTTAATTTTCCATAATAAAAAGTGAAGAAGCGTGGGAATCTTTAAAATTGATGTACTTTTGCAAGCTACAAAAAGACGATTATAAGTATGATCAAGATTTTAGTGATAGAAGACGAAAAGCGAGTGGCAGATTTGTTGAAAATCGGTCTGGAGGAAAATGGCTATCAGGTTTTGGTGGCTTATGATGGCGAGATGGGAAGGAGATTGTTTCAATCGAATGATTTCCAACTGATTATCTCAGACATCATCCTGCCGGAGCTCAATGGCTTCGAACTCTGCCAGGAAATCAGGAAGGCAGATGAAGAAATCCCTATCATGATGCTCACGGCTCTGGGAACAGCTGATGATAAACTGGAAGGCTTTGATGTGGGAGCCGATGACTACATGGTGAAGCCATTCGATTTCAGAGAACTGCTGGCGAGAGTGAGAGTGCTGCTGAAAAGAAGAGCCGTGGCTAAGGTTGATGTGGTGAAGGAGATTTCATACGCCGATCTGTACATCAATCTGGAACGACAGGAAGTGACCCGAAACGGCGAACCCATCAAGCTTTCGCCTAAGGAATACAACCTGCTGGTTTATCTGGTGGAGAATGCCGAAAGGGTGGTGAGCCGAGTGGAAATCGCCGAAAAGGTTTGGAACACCCATTTTGATACGGGAACCAATTTCATCGATGTCTATATTAACTATCTAAGAAAGAAAATGGATAAGAACTTCGAGGTAAAACTGATTCATACCAAACCGGGAGTAGGCTTTATCTTAACGGATAAAATGTAATGCCCCCAACAGATAAGCCGAACAAGAAATTCATTAAAATCAGATAGAAATCATGAAAATCAGAACAGCCCTTACACTTAAATACACCTGCATTACGGCAACCATATTTCTGCTTTGCATGGTGCTCATTTACCTGGTCAGCGAACATACCCGCGACCAGACTTTCTTCAGAAACCTGAAAAGCGAAGGCATTACCAAGGCCAATCTCTTCCTGGCCGGACAGGTAGATGCCAAGACCATGCAGTCGGTTTATCTGAACAATAGGAAGTTTATCAACGAGGTAGAGGTTGCCGTCTATACCACCGATTTCCACATGCTCTACCACGATGCCATCCACAACGACATCGTGAAGGAAACCGAAGGGATGATCAAGGAAATCATTCAGAAAAAAGAGATTGAATTCCACATCGGAAAATACCAGGGCATCGGAATGGTTTTCCAATACAAGGGAAAGGATTATATTGTTACGGCTGCCGCTTATGACGGCTACGGCTACGACAACCTTGTGGGACTGCAGGAAACCCTCATCTGCCTCTTCATCATCGGATTGTCGCTGCTCTTTATCGCCGGCTATGTTCTGGCAAAACTCTCCCTCAAACCGATAAGAAACATCGTGAATGAGGCTGAAACTATTACAGCATCCCACATCGACCGCCGCATCCCCGTGAAGAACGAAAAAGATGAGTTGGGCGAACTGACCATCGCTTTCAATGAACTGCTCAAGCGACTGGAGATTTCATTCAATTCACAGAAGCAGTTTGTGAGCAACGTGTCTCACGAACTGCGTACTCCTCTGGCTGCCCTAACAGCCGAAATCGATGTTTCGCTGCAGAAAGAGCGATCCAACGAGCAGTACCAGCTCGCCATGCAGAATATGCAGCAGGACGCCAAGCGAATGACCCGACTGATAGATGGTTTGCTGAACCTGGCAAAGGCGGATTACGGCAAGGAAGAAATCAGCATGCGAGAGGTTCGCCTGGATGAACTTTTATTAGATGCAAGAGAACTCATCCTGCGGGCACATCCGGAATACAGCATCGACCTACTCTTCTGCAACGAGGAAGAAGACGATGACAGTCTGATTACCGTCCTCGGCAATCCTTATCTGCTGAACATCGCCTTCTCGAATCTGATAGAGAACAACTGCAAGTATTCGGAGAACCATTCGTCTATCGTCCAGATTTCCTTCAGAGATAAATGGAGCATCGTCCGCATGGCAGACACCGGTTTTGGAATGTCGGCAAAGGATAAAGAGAATCTCTTCACCTTATTTTATAGAGGAGGCGGAGATGAGAAGAAGAAAGTAGAAGGCTACGGCATCGGAATGACACTGGCCCATAAGATTATCCATCTGCATGATGGCAACATCGCCGTGCATTCGGAGCAGGGCAAGGGAACCCTCTTCATTGTGGAGATTCCACATATCTAGCATAATCCTCACAATATACATCTCCCTATTAATAAACGACTTACTGATTCTCTAATAGTTTTCTAATACCGTTCTAATTCTTTTCTAACGGCTTCTTCCACATAGTTTGCTTACCTTTGCAACCGCAAAACAATAATTCACATCAAGTAAAAGTAAAGCAATTATGTGGAAGAAGAAAAAGAACATCAGAAAAATGGCTTTCAATACCGAGACGGTATTGATGGCTGCCAAGGCACCACTCAACACGGTGCTCACTTACTTCCAGACTACCTCATTGGGACTCACCGATGAAGAAGTAGAGAAGAGACAGGGACTCTATGGCAAGAACGAGATTGTACACGAGCAAAAGAAGAAGCCGCTCGTGATACTTGCCAAGGCGTTCATCAACCCTTTCGTAGGAGTGCTCACCGTCCTGGTAGCCATCTCTTACGTGATGGATGTGTGGATGGCAGATCCTGGCGACCAGGACTGGACTTCCATCATCGTAGTCTCGACCATGATTATTCTGAGCACCATCCTCCGCTTTGTGCAGGAATGGAAAGCCAACCGCTCCAGCGAAGCTCTACAGAAGATGGTGACCAACACCTGCTATGTAATGCGTCTCGGCACAAGCACCCGTGGCGGTTCGCCAGGCGATGAAATCAGCAACGAGGAACTGGTACCTGGCGACCTCATCATGCTCTCTGCCGGCGACATGATTCCTGCCGATGTCCGCATCATCGAATCCAAGGATTTGTTCGTCAGCCAATCCAGTTTGACAGGCGAATCAGATTCCATCGAAAAATTCCCGAATCTTTCGGAAGCCCGCAACCATACGGGCAGCATCGTTGACCTCGACAACATCTGCTTTATGGGATCCAACGTGGTGAGCGGATCGGCAAAAGGCATTGTCTTCGCCACCGGCAGCCACACCTATCTGGGAACCATTGCCAAGAACGTGGCGGGCCATCGTGCCGCTACGGCTTTCGACAAGGGAATCACCAAGGTGAGTCTGCTGCTCATCCGCTTCATGCTCATAATGGTTCCTATAGTATTCCTGGTCAACGGAATTACGAAGGGCGACTGGTTGGAGGCTTTCATCTTCGCCATCTCCGTGGCCGTGGGACTTACCCCAGAGATGTTGCCGATGATTGTAACCGCCAACCTTTCGAAAGGAGCGATGGTAATGTCGCGCAAGAAGACCATCGTGAAGGATCTGAACGCCATTCAAAATTTCGGTGCCATGAACATCCTCTGTACCGACAAGACGGGCACCCTAACGCAGGACCACATCGTATTGGAGCGCCACGTGAACGTGGATGGAACCGAGGATAAGGAAAACCGCATTCTGCGCCACGCTTATTTCAACAGTTATTTCCAGACGGGACTTAAGAACCTGATGGATCGCGCCATCCTCTCGCACGTCAAGGAACTGGGACTGGAATCGCTGAGCAGCTCATATAAAAAGGTGGATGAGATTCCGTTCGATTTCACCAGAAGACGCATGTCGGTGGTGGTAGAAGACAGAAATGGCAAGCGACAGATTATCACCAAGGGAGCCGTAGAAGAAATGCTGACGGTTTGCAGCTTTGCGGAATTCGGCGGAAAGGTTCAGCCTTTATCAGACAGCATGCGAAGCAAGGCACAGAGATTCGTGAAGGAGATGAATGCACAAGGTATGAGAGTGCTGGCCCTGGCGCAGAAGAGTTTCCTGAGTAAGGAAAACAACTTTGCCATCGAAGATGAAAAGGAGATGGTTCTCATTGGCTATCTTGCCTTTCTCGATCCTCCAAAGGAATCAGCTTCCCAGGCCATCAAGCAGTTGCACGAGCACGGCGTGGAAGTAAAAGTACTTTCGGGAGACAACGAGGCGGTGGTAAAGGCGATTTCCCGACAGGTAGGAATCAATACTTCTGATTCCGTTACGGGGCCGGAACTCGAAAACATGAGTCAGGAGGCGAAACAGAAAGCGGTGATGAAATGCAGCATCTTCTCGAAGCTTACACCGATGCAGAAGTCGGAAATCATCCAGCTCCTGCAGAAGAAGAACAACACCGTGGGCTTCCTGGGCGACGGAATCAACGACGCAGCAGCCCTGCGAGAATCAGACATCGGAATCTCTGTAGATTCGGCTGTGGATATTGCCAAGGAGAGTGCCGACATCATCCTCCTGGAGAAAGACCTGATGGTTTTGGAGAACGGAGTGCTTGAAGGCAGAAAGACCTTCGGCAACATCGTGAAATACGTGAAGATGACGGCAAGTTCCAACTTCGGCAACATGTTCAGCGTGCTGGCGGCGAGTGCCTTCCTGCCTTTCCTGCCGATGCTTCCTATCCATCTGCTCTTCCAGAATCTGCTCTATGATATTTCGCAGACCACCATACCTTTCGACCGTATGGACAGGGAATATCTCGCCAAGCCACGTGTGTGGGATTCGGGCGATTTGAGCCGATTCATGATTTGGATTGGACCCATCAGTTCGATATTCGATATTGCCACCTACATGGTGATGTGGTGGGTGTTCAAGTGCCAGGGTCCGGATATGGAATCCCTCTTCCAGTCGGGTTGGTTTGTCGAGGGCTTGCTGTCCCAGACGCTCATCGTTCACATGATCCGCACCCGCAAGGTTCCGTTCATCCAGAGTTCAGCCTCATGGCCTGTGATGCTGATGACCTTCTCCATCATGGCTGTCGGCATCTGCATTCCGTTCACCTCATTCGGCTGTTCGATAGGCTTGACGCCTCTGCCATGGACTTACTTCCCATGGCTGGTAGGCATTCTGCTTTCTTACTGCATATTGACACAATGGCTCAAGACTCTTTACATCCGTGCATTCAAGCGCTGGTTGTAATGCAGGAAAATGTTTATTGTCTGTTCCGTCTGATTACCTAGAAATAGGGAGTCAGACGGAACCCTAACTATTCAGAAGATATAAAAATACCTAGAAATGGGGATAAAGATAAAGCCCCACTATTTAGAAGAAATAAAAATACCGATTATTAAGTATTGCAGGATTTTGAAATACCCAGTACCTTTGCAGCATGAATTAGCGAGATGCTCGCGAGTGGCGAGCCAATGAACAAGAAATGATACAAAAACATGAAGAAATGAAGAGAATTATTTTTATTATTTTAGGCTGCATCAATATTTGCCTTGCTTATGCACAGAGCTTTAACGGACAATATATTTCTGAATGGCAATGGGACATGAACAAAAATACGAATCTGATCAATCAGCTGAGATTGGAACTGAGCGTTCCGATAGGAAAAGGAAAGGATTCGTTCGAGGCGGCTACGCTGCATGTAGCAAAGACCAACGATGGCATTATTGACGACTGGCAGGGTTTTTCGAACATAGATGCAGACAATAA
>USJD01000167.1 GCA_900554835.1 uncultured Prevotella sp.
CGTATTGTTAACAATCCCACCTTATATATTATAAGAAGAGTATGATATGGATGAATGTCTTGTAATATTTGATACTTTTTATTAAGTCGTTTAGATATATTTCATGAGAATGTCCCAAACGGCGATGATGTGGCAGACACTACCTGCCAGTACAAAGAAATGGAACACGGAATGCATGTATTTCTTCTTGTTGATACTGTAAAATACAGCACCCGTGATGTAGCAAATACCTTCTGCAATAATCCACCAGACTGTGGCTGGGGAAACAGAATCGATAAGAGGCTTGAAGGCAACGAGAACAGAGAGTCCCATGCCTACAAAGCAAAGTGTCTCTAAGTTGCTGTGGTCTTTGAGCTTGGCAAAACTCATGATAGTTCCTGCAATGGCGCAAGCCCAAATGAAAGTAAAGAGACTCCATCCCCAGTAACCCTGTTCGCGCATGGCTATGAGCGTGATAGGGGAGTAGGAACCGGCAATATGCCAATAGATGGCGGCATGGTCCCATTTGCGCAGACGTTCCTTCCACTTGCTCCAGGCAGAAATGGCATGATAGGTGGTGGAAGCGATGTATGACATGAGCATACCGAAAAGATAGAGGATGATGCCCGCTGTGGCCCAACCATTGTGCTGCGTGAAACACCAATAGAGGAAGATGATGCCCACGATGACACCCAGCAGGATGCCTCCGGCATGAGACCAGGAGTTCCAGAGTTCCTCCTTATGGTTGAAATGAATTTTGAGTTTCATATTGCTTAATTATGTTTTTATCTTTAATACCTTTCTATTAAACCTGTTTATTTCTATTGCTTTTATATCTTGTATTCGTGGACAAAATTAGTATTATTATCTGAAATGCACAAACTTTTTTTCATAAATCTTCTCAAGAGATGATTTCGCATCTCTTTCCTATTGATTTTTCTTTGCTTTATTTGTCAATTTCTTGCCCTTTTCTGCTTTCTCCTGAAAATAAATCAAAAAAGTATTGGTATGTATTGCTCTTTTTTATATTTTTGCATTCGAAAACAGAAGAAAATCGTGTAATACTAATAACTGAACGATATATCATGAAGTTAAAATCAATTGCTTTCTTACTCTTGACCATTGCTTTGCCTGCGATGGCAGAAAAGGTATCGGTGAATACAGGGAAAATGTCGCTTGTTCTTGATGTAGAGAACGGTAAGCCTGCCCAGTATCTCTATTTCGGTACCAGGTTGAATAACGCAGATTTACAGAATCTGAAAGTGGCAGATAATGGTCGTATGGATGCTTATCCTGCTTATGGCCTCAACACTCCTGCTGAGGCTGCGCTCGCCATGCGTCATAGCGATGGAAATCTCTCTACTGCACTCGTGGCAACCGGAAGCGATGTGAAAGCGGAAGGAAATACTACCGTCACTACCATCCATCTCAAGGATCCTGTATATCGTATAAAGGTGGATTTGAAATATCGCACATATAGTGATGTGGATATGATTGAGGCTTGGACGGAAATCCAGAACGGCGAGAAGGGAACGGTCACTCTGACTACTTTTGCTTCTGCCATGCTTCCTATCCGCCGCGGGGATGTCTGGATGAGCCATCTCTCTGGCACTTGGGCGAATGAGGGGCAACTCAGTCACGAGAAACTGCAACCAGGCGAATTTGTTATCCGCAACAACGACGGTACTCGAAATTCTCATACCGATCATGGTGAAGTGATGTTTTCACTCAATGGCAAGGGACAGGAGAATACAGGTGATGTCATTGGCGCAGCGCTTGTATATAGCGGCAACTATAAGTTGAAAACGGTTACCGACGATACGGAATTTCACTACTTCTTTGCCGGTATCAATGAGCAGAATTCTGAGTATCATCTGAAGAAAGGTGAGACCTTCAAGACTCCAGTTCTCGCTTTGACTTATTCCACAGAAGGTTTGAGTGGCGCAAGTCGCAATTTCCATAAATGGGGACGTAAGTATATCCTCGCTCATGGTGACAAGGAGCGTGACATTCTCTTGAATTCCTGGGAGGGCGTTTATTTCGATATCAATCAGAAGGGGATGGATCAGATGATGGCAGACATCCATGGCATGGGAGGCGAACTCTTTGTGATGGATGACGGATGGTTTGGCAAGAAATATCCTCGTAAGACAGACAACTGTGCACTTGGCGACTGGGTGGTTGATACCGAAAAATTGCCTGATGGCATAGAGGGTTTGCTTCGTGATGCCAAGAAAAACTGCGTGAAATTTGGTATCTGGATTGAACCGGAAATGACCAATTCCGTAAGTGAACTTTATGAGAAACATCCAGATTGGGTCATCAAGGCTCCTAAGCGTGATGCAGTATTGGGACGTGGCGGTACGCAGCTGGTTCTCGATCTGTCCAATCCGAAGGTACAGGACTTTGTTTATGGGGTGGTTGACAATTTGTTGACCAAGTATCCTGAGATTGCTTACATCAAGTGGGACGCCAATATGGCTATCATGAATCACGGAAGCCAATATCTTCCAATGGCAGATCAGAGTCATCTCTATATCGCTTATCATCAGGGATTTGCCAAAGTTATCGACCGTATCCGTTCCAAATATAAAGATGTAGTTATCCAGTGCTGTGCGAGTGGTGGTGGTAGAGCCAACTGGGGAATGCTCCGTGGCTTCGACGAGTTTTGGGTGAGCGATAATACCGATGCCCTCCAGCGTATCTACATGCAGTATGGTACCAGCTATTTCTTCCCAGCCATCGCTATGGCAAGCCATATCTCTGCGGTTCCTAATCATACCGTCTTCCGTACCACTTCCTTGAAGTATCGTATTGATGTGGCGATGAGCGGTCGTCTGGGTATGGAAATCCAGCCTAAGAATATGACTGATGAAGAGAAGGCGCTTTGCAAGAAAGCCATTTCTGAGTATAAGGAAATCCGCCCTGTTGTACAGTTTGGTGATCTCTATCGCTTGGTTTCACCATACGATAATCAGGGTTTGTCTTCCATCATGTATGTAAGCGAGGCAAAGGACAAGGCTGTGTTCTATTGGTGGAAGATAGCTAATTTCTATAATGTACATTTGCCATTAGTCAAGATGGCTGGTTTGGATGCCAATAAGATGTATAAGGTACGTGAGCTGGATGTCATCGACAACAAGCCTCTCGACTGCGAGGGTAAGTCCTATTCGGGTAAGTATTTGATGGAACATGGTTTGGAGATGCCTTATACCAATGAAGTAGATTGGGGCAAGAAAACAGACTGGTCTTCACGAGTGCTCTATCTGGAGGCTCAGTAATTCATCGCTTTAGCGGTGATTATCTGCTGATAATTCAATAGGTCATCACATATAATTTTACACAAAAAGAGGGTGTGTCGTATTTTTTCTATGACACACCCTTGTTTTTTCTGCGAAAAAGTTCTATGGTTTTATGCCTCATCCTATTGCTACCATGAATTTTTCTCAAGGTGCATGACCAAGGATCGACTGAAATTCGCTGTCTTGAAAGGAGTATAATTTGCTGATTTCCAGGAATATAACTGGTAGAAAATCCACATAACCTAACGATGCGCTTCTTTAACACCTAATGATGCGCTTTATTAACACCTAACGATGCGCTTTATTAATACCTAACGATGCGCATCATTAGACCTTAATAAAGCGCATCGTTAGAGTTCGTACTTGCACTTCTTTAGAGGAAATGGAATTTAAATATATATATTTGTTAATAAAAATGTTCAATTTTAACTTGATTTATTCAAGCTGCGAAAATGGTGCGTCAGAACTTATGACACACCCTCTCTGTAGTATTTTGACATTATTTAATCTATCTGTGCAGAAAATCCACACAGATAGAGGCAACATAGTTAGAATTTGACCACTTTTACTGGGATTCCTTTTGCTCTGGCTATCTCAATCAGTTGCTTGGTCTTATAGCTCTTTCCATCCCAAAAAGCGATAAGTGCATCCGCTCTTTCCACCATTGATTTATTCGACATATCTGGTGCAGCTTCTCCATATCTGTCCCAATCTGCAAGGTTCATTTCCACTACAATATTGAGTTCTGCTGCCAGGGTGTTAATCATTTGCTTGGTAAAGTATGATGTGCCAGAAAGGATGATGACCTTATGGGATTGGAGCTTGTTGGAAAGGTAGCTACTGCATTTTTCTTTGAGCAAGTCATAGTTTTGAAACGTATTACTGCCAGCAATGATTACCTTATATTCTTCTTTATCACTTTGATACACTTCACCTTTTACTACTTCTATCTTATATTCTTGAAGTTCTTCCTTGAAGAAATTGATGTTGGCAAAATAGCTATGGCATCTCTCGGCCTCGTTCTTTTCTGGGTGAGCAGGTTTGCCATATTTCTTACTTAATCTGCATATAGGCGAGAACTCATAGTCCGTTTTATAGTAGAACTTACATAGGTCACATCGTCTCACATTATTATATATAGCAAGCCATTTGAGAGGAATGTCAATACGAAGCCATTGATATGGACTTACCATATTGAGTTCTATAAGGGAATGACTGTTGATTTTGATGTTAGCTTGTGAACAGATGATAGGACACAAGTAGCCATTTACATGTATTTGAGGGTCAAATACATATCGGGAAATCCCTGTAGTCATAGGCTTTTGGAAAGATCTCTTGAAGCCTATAAACTCTACATCCATGGCCTTGTCCATGGAATAGGAAGGGTATTCTTGAATGCAGTTTGCTAAATATAGCTTTCTGATGTCTTCCTCATTTTTGATTTTCATCTCGATGATTTTAAGTCCAGAATCCCTCTTTTCAGGTTCACAGCTATGAGAGACACATACTTCTATGAGTATAGGCTCAAGTTCTGGATGCTGGCTACTTGTTAAGAGTAAGTCCGCAACAAACCCTTTGATGGCTACCTCTTCTTGGCAGGTGTCATAATATTTTTTGAGATCGATAGTGTATGAATTGTTATATTCTTTACAGTGTCTGTTTCTTAGTTGACAGTTAGAGTTATTGCACGATGTTTCAATGGGGTATGCTATCTCAAACTTATCTGAGAAAAAGAACTTCTCCATAATTGACAATTTGGTGAGCTTGTGTAGGTATGTTTCTCCAGAGCATGTTACCAATTCTTTGTGATAGAAGTGCGGTCTCCTGGCTTTGCTGCCGATGGCACGAGGCAACAATTCATTACCGCAAGCGATACATTTATAGGTATGCTGTTTGCGGTTCTCTTGGGTAATATCATTGATGGAAATTAGGTTTCCATCTTCATCCAAGGCAAATTGATATTTGATATTGTTGTTTGCCATCGCACATTTTTCTGCAAAATTACTAAAATCATTTGAATATTTAGCTGAAATAGCACACATTTTCTTCCTTTGTTGAAAAATATTAGCAATAAAGTTGCTGATATACAATATTTTCTTTACCTTTGTGGTATCTATTGTCAAACTTAATAAATTGTTGAGTATGAAACGAGTATTATTTATGGTAGCGGCAACATTGTTGTTGGCTTCTTGTGTCAAGACACCAGAGCAAAAGGCAGAGGCACTCATTAAGGAGCATCTGCAAAAGTCGTTGTATCATCCTGATACATATGCTCCATCAGAAACACAGGTGGACAGTGCTTTTGCGCCTTATGATGATCCTGAATTTTATGAGAAGACGCTAAAGTTAGCTAAACTGGGTGTTGCCATTACTAAGTTTGATTCGGAAGCTTCTTCAGAGAAGTCGAGTATGGCTATTTGGAGCGGTCCTTATCAGACTTCATTTGGCAGGAATAATTATCGTGAGGCAAAGGATAAATATGATGTGGCAATCTCCAAATTGAAAAAGGCAAAAGAAGAGGCCGCCGCATTAAGTGAGGAGCTTAAGAAAATGAAGGAACAAAAAGAGACCTTTATAGGCTTTATCGCTACTCATAGTTATCGTGCCAATAATAATGCAGATCAAACTGTAAGTGGTAATATGGAGTTTCTTTTTGATAAGGACATGAAGGAAATTGTTGCTGCCTATGATATGGACAGCGAAGAATATAAGGCTGTTGCTTATCTCTACAAGATGATGCGTGGAGAAACATCTATAGCAGATGAAGTTGACTTGGGTGAATAATGTGATATAGAGTCACGCCAATGCAACCATGTCTATGATACTTTATGCTTAATTTTAACTTGATTTATTCAAGCTGCGAAAAGAGGGTGCGTCATGAACTTATGACACACCCTCTTGTGATTATAGTGTAATATAATGTTTCTTATAATTACTTCCAAGGATTCTCTGTAGGATAAGGCAAAGTTGCTGGCTGGTTGTAAGCGATGTCCTTGATGCCGAGATACTTGAATACCTCAAACAGGGTCTTGCCTACGTGAGAGAATGCTACGGCTCCATGATGTGGATAACCCTTCTGTATCAATACGTGGCGGTAGAAACGACCCATCTCTTTGATAGCGAAGATACCGATACCACCGAATGAACGGGTAGGAACGTCGAGAACTTCTCCTTCGGCAATGTAGCTGCGGAGATTGCCCTCTGAATCGCACTGCAAGCGATAGAATGTGATATCTGAAGCTGCTATGTCTCCTTCCAGAGTACCACGGGTAAAGTCTGGTTTGCCGCCATTCTCCAACAAACGGTTCTGAATCAACTGATACTTGATGGCACGGGTAGAACACATCTTGCACTGAGGCGTGTTACCGCAGTGGAAGCCCATGAAGGTATCGGTCAATTTGTAGTCGTACTTGCCAACGATGTCCTCATCATAGATGTACTTAGGTACTGAGTTGTTGATGTCGAGCAAGGTTACTGTATCGTCGGAAGCACACATACCGATATACTCTGAGAGTGCACCATAGATATCTACCTCGCAAGCTACAGGGATGCCACGGCTTACCAAACGGCTGTTTACATAGCATGGCTCAAAACCGAACTGGCTTGGGAATGCAGGCCAGCACTTGTCGGCGAATGCTACATACTGGCGTGAACCCTTGTGGTTCTCTGCCCAGTCGAGCAATGTCAACTCAAACTGTGCCATGCGGCGGCTCAAGTCAGGATAGTACTTGCCTTCGCCCATTTCTTCTGCCATATCCTTGCATACATCATCGATGCGTGGGTCGTTCTCATGTTCCTTATAAGATACGAGAAGGTCGAGCTCTGAATTTTCCTCGATTTCTACACCCAGTTCATACAAGCCCTTGATAGGAGCATTGCAAGCGAAGAAATCCTGAGGACGAGGACCGAATGTAATGATCTTTAAACCCTTCAAACCGAGAATGACGCGAGCCACTGGTACGAAGTCTGCTATCATCTTTGCTACATCCTCTGCTGTGCCTACTGGGTACTCAGGAATATATCCCTTCAAGTGGCGCATACCGAGGTTGTAAGAGCAGTTGAGCATACCGCAATATGCATCGCCACGACCATTGATCATGTCGCCATCGCCTTCTGCTGCAGCAACAAACATTACTGGGCCATCAAAGTTTTTGGCAATCAATGTCTCTGGTGTCTCTGGACCAAAGTTGCCAAGGAATACAACTAATGCATTGCAACCCTGCTCTTTCACATCAGCTACAGCCTTGAGCATATCTTGCTCATTCTCTACTGTTGTCTTGCAGTTGTACAAGTCACCTTTGTATTCTTTTACGATGTTCTCACGACGCTGAGTAGAGAGAGCAATAGGGAAACAGTCACGGCTAACGGCAATGATACCGAGCTTGACTACTGGAATGTTGTTGCTTACCATAATAGTATTGTTTTTGTATATTAATTATTTAGATTCTTCAAGATTGTTGCTGCGAATTCTGATCTCTTCCTTCGCTTGTTTACAGAACTGTCTCCATATAAATGGAAATTTCCTGACCACAAAAGTACAATTTTAATTTGAATCCGCCAACGGTTTTAAGATTATTTATCGTGAAATAACGCCAGAAAATGAGTGTTTCTTTACTAATGAAACATAACGAGTAGGTAAATGAAACATTTTATGTGGTTGTTTCCGAAGTGCAAATGACTTGTTTGCGACTCGTATCTCTGAAAGATAGAAATCTGGGCTTCGGAT
>USJD01000168.1 GCA_900554835.1 uncultured Prevotella sp.
AAAGGTAACCAGCCTGCGAATACGGAATGTCACGCTTGACGATGTAATGATTTTCGACAATAGCAACTTAAAACCTCTAAACAATAATTTACCAGAAAATCCAGTCATGAGTTATGCCTGGAGTAAAAAGTACGGACTTGTGCAATATACCTTCAAAGATGGAACAGTTTTCACAAGAATCGGCATAAAATAACAGGGCAGTCGACCGAGGCGACTGAGCAGAAAGAGGGATATAAAGATCAACTTCAAATCAGAATAGGAAATTAGGGAAAATTTTCCTCTAATTTCCCCTAATTTCCTCTAAATTCCCCAGTTTTCATTATTAGAAACTATAAATTTGTCAATTCTTTTAAAATATCTTCGAATCCTTCAGCCCTGATATACCCAACCATGCGCTTGTTTATAGGTGCTTTTGCCAACAACTTCAATTCTACAAGATGCTGTAAATCTGTACGAGCTGTCCTTATTGTAATAGGAAAACGTATAGATACCTCTTTTGCCGTCAAGAGCGTCTTAGGTTTTTCACTAAAGATCTTTAGAATTTGTCCCTGACGCTCATTGATATTACTAAAACCACGAAATTGGTAATATTCCTCTCTTTCTTTCATCTTCTTCCGAAGATAAACCTGCAAAGCCTCATATGCTTTCTTCATCGCCTGTAGATGATACACGATAAAATAAGACAAATCCAACTCATCTTGCTCAACATACAAAAAAGATTTTTCGTACTGGTTCTTACTTTTATAAATAACTCGCGAAATTGACAGAAACTCAGTTAGCCAATAGCCTTTTTTCAGGAGATACCAATAAATTAAAGAACGAGAAGTCCGCCCATTACCATCAACAAACGGATGAAAATACGCCAACATAAAATGAATAATAATACCTTTAATAATGGGATGAATGAATGGTTCATTTTTATCGTCATTAGCAAAGTCACATAAGTCTGTCAACAAACCTTTTAAATCTGCTGCAAATGGAGGTGTATGAACTATTTCTCCTGTAATATCATTCATGACACATATCTTGTCATCTTTCCTTAATGCACCTTCATCAGAAGAGTCATTAAGAGTCTCTTTGGCTATTAGTCTATGAATATTCAATAATGCCTCCAAGCTAAAACGTTCATCCTTATGCGCAACCAAATATTGGATAGTAGCATAGTTGTTGACTATCATTTGTTGACTTTTATTGATAGGCTTTGCTTGTTTACGCAACATTTCTTTCGCAACTTTCCTCGTCGTGGAAGCTCCTTCCATTTGGCTAGAAGCAATGGCCTCTTCCATGATAGAACTTAACAAATACACTTTGTGGTCTTTTTCAGGAATAATACCACCAGCACCAAGGCTACCGCCAAAATTCATATCAAACTCATGAAGAAGTTGCTGCATCTTACTTGTTATCGTAAAATGAAATTGCAACTTTCCAAACTTGAGATTTATAACATTCAACCGCCTCTTAAACTTTACAGCCTGCCAAAGCACTTCGGGCAGAATGCCCGAAGGAACCATATACTTCACCTTGTCCCAATAGTAGTAACCATCATCTATTTTTGCAAAAAGGTCACCATACATAGGATTAACCAACAGCTTGATGGACTCTTGTTCATTAGCTTCAGAGAATTTTGGAGGAGATTCTATCATTTTACATTATTATTTACGGATAGCATATAAATCATATTTATTTTGCCTGCAAATATAATAATAAAAAATGAAATTAGGGGAAATTTTCCTCTAATTTCCCCTAATTTCCTCTATTTTCAATCGTTTTCCTCTATTTTTCACTTCTTTTGCATACAAAACTCTCTTCTTATTGTTTCTAAAATAGCTATCTGAAGGAATTTCCGCATTATTTTCCGTAGTCACACCTTATTATATTAAGAAAAGCATCGAAAAACTTCCCAGTTTCCAACTATTTTTTGTAATTTTGCACCCAAAATAACAAAAAAAATGTATATTAGCTAATATGGAACAGAAAAATTTCAAACGCACCACTGTGACGGCAGCTTTGCCATACGCCAATGGTGGTGTACATATCGGACACCTGGCAGGTGTATATGTGCCAGCCGATATCTACGTGCGCTATCTCCGACTCAAAAAACAAGACGTTGTTTTCATCGGCGGTAGTGATGAGCATGGTGTACCTGTAACCATCCGTGCCAAGAAAGAGGGCATCACCGTACAGGAGGTGGTGGACCGCTATCACAATCTGATCAAGAAAAGTTTTGAGGACTTCGGCATTTCCTTTGATATCTATAGCCGTACGACCTCAAAAGTTCACAATAAGTTTGCTTCTGATTTCTTCCGCACTCTCTATGATAAGGGCGTGCTCGAAGAGAAGGTAGAGGAGCAGTTCTGCGATGAGGTAACAGGAGAATTCCTCACAGACCGTAACATCGTGGGTACTTGTCCTCGCTGTGGTGCTGAAGGTGCCTATGGTGACCAGTGCGAGAAATGTGGTGCTACACTTTCGCCTGAGGAGTTGATCAACCCAACCAACAAGAACAATCCTGGACACGGTCTCGTAAAGAAGCCTACCAAGAACTGGTATCTGCCTTTAGGAAAGTATCAGGACTGGCTGAAGCAATGGATTCTGGAAGGTCACAAGGAGTGGAGAACTAATGTTTATGGTCAGTGCAAAAGCTGGCTTGACATGGATTTGCAGCCTCGTGCGATGACCCGCGACCTGGATTGGGGTATTCCTGTTCCTGTGGAGGGTGCTGAGGGCAAGGTGCTCTACGTATGGTTTGATGCACCTATCGGTTACATCTCAAATACCAAGGAACTCTGCGATGCACAGCCTGAGAAATGGGGCACATGGCAGAAATGGTGGCAGGATCCTGAGACTCGTCTCGTTCACTTCATCGGTAAGGACAACATCGTGTTCCACTGCATCATCTTCCCTACTATGCTGAAGGCACACGGCGACTATATCCTGCCAGACAACGTGCCTGCCAACGAGTTCCTGAATCTTGAGGATGATAAGATTTCTACCTCTCGTAACTGGGCAGTCTGGTTGCACGAGTATCTCGTAGATCTCCCAGGCAAGCAGGATGTTTTGCGCTATGTATTGACAGCCAATGCTCCTGAGACCAAGGACAACAACTTCACATGGAAGGATTTCCAGGAGCGCAATAACTCTGAGTTGGTAGCTGTTTATGGTAACTTCGTAAACCGTGCTCTCCAGCTCACCAAGAAATATTGGGGCGGTGTGGTTCCAGCTTGCGGCGAGTTGCAGGAAGTAGATAAGAAGACCATCGCAGAGTTCAAGGATGTCAAGCAGGCATTGGAGCAGAACCTCGATGTATTCAAGTTCCGCGAGGCACAGAAGGAAGCCATGAACTTGGCACGTATCGGTAACAAGTATATCACCGAGTGCGAGCCTTGGAAGGTTTGGAAGACCGACCCTAAGCGTGTGGAGACTATCCTGAATATCTCCCTTCAGTTGGTTGCCAACCTCGCCATCGCTTTCGAACCATTCTTGCCTTTCTCTTCTGAGAAACTGCGCAAGATGATCAACATGCCTAACTTCGAGTGGACTCAACTGGGTAGCACCGACCTCCTCAAGGCAGGCGACCAGCTCGGCGAGCCAGAGTTGCTCTTCGAGAAGATTGACGATGAGGTGATTGAAAAGCAGCTTCAGAAACTTGCCGACGAGAAGAAGGCAAACGAGGAGGCTTCTTACACTCCAGAGCCTATCAAGCCAGAGGTTAGCTTTGATGATTTCGAGAAGCTCGACATTCGCGTGGGCCATATTCTGAACTGCGAGAAGGTGAAAAAATCGAAGAAACTTCTGAAGTTCACCATCGATGACGGTACAGGTACTGAGCGTACTATCTGTTCAGGTATCGCCGCCTACTATGAGCCAGAGCAGCTGATCGGTAAGGATGTGCTCTTCGTTGCAAACTTTGCACCTCGCAAGATGATGGGTATCGAGAGCCAGGGTATGATCCTGAGTGCAGTCAACTTCGACGGCTCATTGAACGTTACCTCTCTCCTTGGCAAGGTTAAGCCAGGAAGCCAGGTAGGATAATAGATTTAGAGTTATCAATAGAATAGACGATAGAAAAACAGCAAGAATTATCGATTAGAATAAAAAGATAAGAGATATGATTAAAGCCCTATACAGCAACTTGCAGGTATAGGGCTTTTTTATATTTATTTGAACCGAATGTTTTATATTTATCCGAACCAGTATTTCTCATTTGAACCGGATGTAGGACCGGTCGTCAAAGCTATGATTGCCCTCCAGCAGTCCCTTAGTGGCGAGGAAAGAGGAAATGTTTTGAGGATCGGCTGCGAGTTGAGCCTGCAGGGCAGCCTCGCTTTCGGCAAGAGTTGGTTTCAGGAACGGATATCCATCGCTTGCCAGAACGATTTCTCCTATGGCTAGGAAAATGACCTTTACACCCTCACGGTAAATAGGAAATCCATCGATTACTGCATAATGAGTGTTCTGTCCGTCGAGCATCGCCTGAATAAGCAGCGGTTCAATAGCCTTGCATGCCCAAAGAAGATTTACTTACTGGGGGCAGTATGGCATACACTCGCCCTGATGGAGTCAAGGTTATTCCATTGGCTTGCTTAAAAGACTTGCAGGTAAACTAATTTACTGGATTAACTAAAAAAAGGAGTAGTACACAACATTTAATGCTTTTTTAAATATGAAATATAGCCCTGCATAAACTTTTTCAGAAAAATGCAAGGCTATTTTAATATTTTGTTGTACCTTTGCCATTGGATTTGGTGCAAGCCATCTCCAAGACATCATTGGTAAACAAAGCATTCGCTATTATTTCGCGTTCAGCCAAAAGCCTCGGAAACTTCTTGGAAATAACGTAACAAGGAATAATTGTGATAAGGTACTCGGTATGGAGTGCCTTAATCAATCGTATATTTAGCAATGCATCTGCGCTATAGGCGTGGTGCATTCTTATGGGTTGATTGAGGTTTCCATTCCGAGGCTGCCTCATAGCTGAACGCAATAAGAGCATCACGCCCTTTTTGCGTCTTGGCGTGATTGATAGTTGTATGCACTTATTGTATTTATGACTATTAATTATTGTATGAAAGAATGGTTGAGAAAGCAAAGCCTTATTGTAGTGCTTGCTTTGGTTGTGATTTGTTTGATTCCTGTAGTGTATAAGGAGTTGCTTGATGATTTCTCTTTAGGTAGAGTCATTTCTTCTGCCTTGTATGTGTCGCCATTGTGTTTCCTTTTGGCGACTATCCGTAAGAAATGGATTTTCATTGTGTTTTCAAGTCTATTGATGGTTACGTCGTTCTTGGAAACTATGATGGTACTTCTCTATAAGAATTATCTAATTGCTGGAAATATTCTGGCAATATTGGGGACTACGGCTGATGAAGGAACAGGCTTCGTGTTGAGTTCTTTGAGTAAAGTGCCATTGGCAATACCTGTCATATTGGTATTTGTCTTCTTGTTGCTTGCATATAGACCTGCTGTTTCTTGTAAGAGAAACATGCTTTGTGCAGGTTTGTGTGCGCTGGTCTCAGTGTTGTTTTTGACATATCAATTAAAAGTACGTTGGCAGGGTAATATAACGATTACTTTTTATGTGGAACAGAATGTTCTGGCTCGCCCTCCTTACAATTTTTGGTTTCAATCGAAGAATGCCTTTGAACAACAATTGCATAAAAGAGACATTGGAAAGGCGGATAAAATGTCATTTGGTGCTAAACGTCCAAAGATAGTTGGAAAGGAAATTTATGTCTTGGCGATAGGAGAGTCTTTGAGATATGATAATTTGTCATTGTCAGGTTATCATCGTTCGACAACACCTTTGCTTGATTCTTTGGAGCCTATTGTTTTATTTAGTGATTACTATTCCACAGCTAATCTAACGATGTATTCTGTTCCTCAGATTGTGACTCGTGCGACACCTGAAGACTTTAATCTCAACTATCGCGAGAAGAGCATCTTCAAGCCTTTTCAGGAATGTGGCTTTAAGACATTTGTGATAGGAAACAATCTGATGGGTGAAAAAGGGTATGAATATTTGAGCCATGGCTGCGATAAGGTTTATTCGATACCAGGATACGATGACTCTAAGATAGCTTCTTTGGTTGATTCTTTATCTAATCTCTACGATAAAGTGTTCTTTATAGTGCATTTCAAGGGCAATCATGGCCCTTATAATAATTTCAAGAAAGCTCAGAATAAATATCGTCCTAATCCTGTCTTTGACCATGTGGGTTGGGACAACCATGAAGCTATGGTGAACGCTTATGATAACACCGTCTTGTTTATGGATTATTGCGTTTATCATATTATCAAGGCTATTGATAAGAAAAATGTACAATCAGCTTTTCTTATGGTCTCCGATCATGGAGCTGATTATGATACAGGTGTGAGTGATCATGGAGGTAATTGCAATCCGAGAAAGCCAGAATATCATGTGCCTTTGATTTTATGGCAAAGCGAGGTGTGGAGAAATAAATATCCTATGAAATATCAGAGTTTGAAAGCAAATAAAGACAAACCTGTCAATGCAGACAACGTGTTTTACTCTGTATGCGACATGGCTGATATTTCGATAAGTCCGATGTATGCAAAAGCAGAATGGTCTGTTTTTAATCAACACTTGCAATCTCACGAACGCAAGTTGTTGGTGCCTGATGGCAAAAATTATATCGTAGTAAAATAATTGCCAAATGCTCTGTGTGAAATGTAATCGAAGAAAAGGAAGTAAAAAATATAATCCTAAAGCACCCTTCAGTAAACACTGCTGTGCTTTAGATACCACAGCAGAATACTGAAGGGTGTTTATCTTTAGCAATCACATTACTTTTTTGTCATTTCTGACAACTAAATTTATCAGTTCCTTAGCTGGCTCCACCAAAGGAAGTACTTCTGTTTCCATATCAAGAATATGACGGTCTTCATAGTCGCCAGTTAATCGTAAGGAGAAAAGCTGATTACGCTTTGTTAGCCAATGGCGCAGCCTGTGTATAGACTCTTGCACCAAGCTCCTTGTCGAGCATGTAGAGACCATAGCCGTTGTCCTTGATCATGCGAAGGTTGTCGATGATGTTCTGGGCGTTCTCTTCTTCCTCTACCTGCTCATCAACAAACCACTTGAGCATACTCTGTGTGGCATAGTCATTCTCCTGGGTAGTAAGGGCGAAGAGGTTGTTGATGAGGGAAGTAACCTTCTGCTCGTGTGCCAAGGTTGACTCAAATACATCCAATGGATTCTCCCATGAGGTAGGAACGGCATCTATCGCCTTCAATTCCACGTGGCCACCACGCTGGATGATGTAATTGAACATAATTTTTGCATGGTCTTGCTCCTCCTGGAACTGAACCTGGAACCAGTTGCCCATACCTGGGTTACCGTTGGCATGGCAATATGCCGCCATAGACAAATATAGGTAAGCTGACCACATCTCTGCATTAATCTGGGCGTTGAGCGCCTCTTCTACTTTCTTATTTAGCATGATTTCTAAATTTAAAGGGTTGAACTTGTTGTTTGTGCATTTATAGAAAAAGGCAGTTTGGTGCCTTTTCATCCAAGCACATCGCAAAATTACGGTTTTTATTCGAAACAACCAAAATAATTAGGGAAATTTTCGCTCAAGCCATAGATTCCACCTTTGGATTGGGATGCACATTGTTTGGTAATCAATATAATGAGATTCTACGCTCTCTGATGTGTGTAAATCAATGGTATAAGCCCACTTAATTTCATCAAAGACACAAGCAAACAAGAAAAGGAGAAATTTATAGAAAAGCCACTCATGGCATTCTATATTGCGATAAAAAATAATCATTATACTTAATTATAGCCACAAAAACACCGATAGAAATGCCACAAAAACACCGATTGAGACATTTTGTTTTTCGTTCCGACATTAGCAAGCTGCTACAAAAACATCAAGTTCGGTAGGAAAAATGTGATTTTTAACAAAAAGTTCGGTAGGAAAAATGTGATTTTTCTTGTAAGTTCGGTAGG
>USJD01000169.1 GCA_900554835.1 uncultured Prevotella sp.
CCTGCACAAGGTGAACCGCTATGATATCCACGGCAAACGCATTTTTGAAACCAACGATAAGTTTTATTTCGAAGACAACGGCATCAGAAATGCCATAGCCGGAGGAACACGTGAAGGAGACATAGAGAAAGTGATAGAGAATATCATCTATCAGCACCTCATACGTTTGGGATATCAAGTTTATGTAGGCCAACTGCAAGCTGGAGAAATCGACTTTGTATGTACCAAGCCAGGAAGCGAACGCATCTACGTGCAAGCATCTTATATTATCTATGACGATGCAACCAGAGAGCGGGAGTTTGGCAATCTCCGTGCCATCAAGGACAACTATCCGAAGTACGTCATCTCCATGACTCCTCTGCTCACCAAGAACGATGATGACGGCATCACGCACCTGCATCTTCGCAAGTTCCTGACTGAAGGAATATAATTAACAAGCATATCTATCCCTTTTTGTACTCTTATGCCTACAAAATCATCATATAAGATAAATCCTCAGATTGAGCACACAGTATATTCTCAATCTGAGGATTCTTTTATTCCTCCCCATTCAGGCATTCGCCGGTCTCATAACTCTTCGTCATATCCTTCAAGATACCAAGCATCTCCTGCCTCAAGTTCTCGGGCTTCAGCACGATGATGTTTCTGCCATGCCATAACAGTTCCTGAAGGAAATCACGGCTGGGGCGAATGATGAGGGTATATTCCCGATACATTCCGTCTTTCGACTCCTTTACTTTCTGCTGACTCTCGTGCAGCGGAACCTCCTCGATATAATTGTATTCCGGATAGAAGGCACGGATGCGGATTTTCTCCACGGGCACATATTCCATCCGATAAATGCCGAAGCAATTTTCATAATAATTCTCTGGAGTCAGGAACTTCTTCATCTTTGCCGGCAATGGATGCTTCTCGCAAATCATCTTCAGAAAACTGATGCGGTCGAAAGGAAGACAGCGAACGAGTTTTCTCACATCTACCTCAGCACTTGAATTCTTCACTCTTCGTTCTTCACTCTTCACTCCTATCACGTACCATCGCTGCTTAAAGTATCTTACGAAAGCCGGTTGCAGCACGATATCGCTCTCAGCACCGAATCCCGAAACATACTTAAACTTCAGCAGATATTGCTTATCTATCGCTGCAAGAATATCATCCAGATATTCCGTGTTGTATGGCGGTGTATCGAGCATCACCTTATTGTGATACTTCAGCATATCACCTAACGAAGCCAGCCGCAGGGAACTCAGCATCCATTCCGTCACATCATCATCATCCACGGAATCACGCTTCAGATAATACCGATAGCCGTCGCTCTTGTCGCATTCCACAGTAATGCCAAACTGCGACTGGATATTTTCACGATAACGATGAAAGGTACGTTTGTCCAGCTCATCCTCATCCTGATTAGCGTTGGCATCACGCCACTCATTAGCAATCTCCTCAAAGGTAAGATGCTTACGATCCAAGAGGCCAATCAGCCAACTATAGAATTTTACACGATTGTCCATAATCTCTAAAAATCTAATGAATATTTACGAGAAATGCCTAAAAAGAAAAGGAGAAAAGATAGCCAACAAAATGGTAATGCTAAATGCTGGCGTTTCTGACTTTTGTCATATACCAATGCGCGATACACTTGTGCCCGATGCTTGAAATGAACTGTGAACAAACTCGTCTCTTTGCATGAAACACATGAATTTTTAATAATGCTAACACAGACCTATTGCCTGATGTCAGCCTCTTGCTGCCTCTATCTTTTCTCCGAAAATTTTAATCTACTCAATGAAAATTTCAATCCTCGCTCCATTATCGGGGCAAGTCTTGCAAATCCACCAAATCTACAGTCCAGTTCAAGCTCTGAATTTTCAGGTCGAGCTCCCGATACTGCTTGGCATAAGTATCAGCCTCCTTGCGAAGAGCTTTTATATCTATGGTTCTAACATATTTCAGTTCGTTTCTACCAAAGCGGGTATCATTGGCAGCTACGTAGTTCACCACCTCTTTCAATGCCTTGACACGCATCGACAAGACGTCTCTCTTGGCAATCAACCGAGTCAAGGAGTCTCCGTCCTGAACTATCTGAACGTTGGTGATGTTGATGCGATAAACCAGGTCTTCCAACTGGACGAGTGCTTCATCCAGTTCCTTGTACAGTTCCTCCACGTTATCGCAAGGCTCATCGCCCTCCTGTACCTTGGCGCTTTCCTTGATACGTTCTTTCAGTTGAGCCACTTTCTTCTGCAAGTCGGCTCTGATGCTCAATGCTTCTGCTAACTTCATAATCTTCTATTTTTTATATATGACGTTAAACTTCTTGTTTTATTATGTCAAGGTCTCAGCCTTTTTGTGTTCTACCCAAGCAAGGCACATCCTCAGGCCAATGAGGGTCGGTTTCATTTCCATCATCAGCATAACGAATATCTCGCTGTTCGGATATATTGCGGTCGTATTTCAGTTCCACGCTCACCGTGAAGTCATCCATACGAAGAATATCTGGCAGGCACCAAGGCTCATGAGTATGCAAGGCATGCATCGCATAACAGATACACAAATGGTCGTACGCCTTGTTGTGCAGATAGCCTTCCGCCCACGACGTTCCATCGTCGAGCGTATCAGTCAACTTTCTCAACGTATCCTCTTCGTTGCCGAAAAAGTTGGCAGACGCACCATTCACGATGGTATCCATCTTGCAATGTCCTGTACTGAGCAACTCATCTGTCAGATGAATCATATAGTCGAAGTCGGAACCGTAATAGTCATCATTCTCCAGATGCAAGACCGAGTCTTTGTCAGCATACCCGAATCGAAGCGTACTGTCCAAGTCGTAGCAGAAACGGTTGTCCACCTTGTATGGCGAACGGTAGAGCGTAAGCCAAAGGTTACGGCACTGCTCAAAACACTCCAAGGTGAGCTTGTAGAGTTTGTCGTTCAACTTGCTCAATCGTTCCACCTCGGCAGCAGTAGGATGAAGCATCATCTCGTCGAGCGTCACCTCACGAAGCCCAAGCAAATCGTCCAGCAAATCACGCTCCGTATCACTGAAGTTACGGAAGAACCAGCCTGGATTATTATCCTCACTATTCACCACCTTCTTGATACGACGTTCCACATCTTGTATGATGGCACGCTTGTCCTCTATCGTTGACTTTTCTCTTAGAAAATCAACGAAATTGCAGTGAGGCTCCGAACTACAGCTACGGTTGTTCTCAACTTCATCAATCAGTTTTTTCCATTCCTTTTCCATTTACTTCCTCTTTAAAGATTACGTTTCCTTTTTTCCATTGATACACCTCTCGCTCATATCTCAAGCTGACATCCGTCCAAAAATCATCCATACGGAGGATGTCGGGCAAAGAGTAATGCTCATGACTATGGAGTGAGTGAAGGAGATGGCAAATGCAAAACTTGCCAAAGGCAGGATTATCCAGATAATCAAGATTCCACGACGTGCCATCATCCGCCACCAAAGGTTCACCCACATAATACCGCCCACTATCCCTAAAATTGCAATGAAAATGGAGCATATACTCGAAGTCTGAGCCATAATAGTCATCATTATCCATCTTGAGGACGGAATCCTCATCATTCCAACTGAAATCAACGTGCTCCTCCACATCATAATAATCCTCGTTTGCCATCAAGCTCGGTGAGTGCAACAAAGACTTCCAGAGGTTGCGACCTTGCGCAAAAGCATCCTTCGACAGTTCATGAAGTTTATCGTTCTGATATCCCAAACGCTCGATTTCTTCCTCTGTAGGATTTAACATCATCACATTGAGAATCTTTACCCGAGTACTCCAAAGGGAATCAAGCACCTCCCGCTCCTGTTCACTGAACTTACGGAAGCGGAAACTCTTGTCCGCATCATAACGGGCAATCATCTTGATGCGACGCTCTACTTCTTGTACAACTCTGCGCTTGTCATCATCCGACGCTTCGCCCACATACTCCATCAAAGCGAAGAAAGCCTCCGTTTCAAACGGATCTTTCTCAATTCTATCGATAAGTTGAATCCAATTTTCCTTCATCTTCACCTACTATTTCACCATTACTAACTTCTATTATCTTTTCATCGCCGAAGCTTCCGCCCCGTACCTTGTAAGGAGAGTTTCGCTTCAACGTCTTCTCCAAATACTCCAAGTCCTTGGGACGGAGATGAGTGAGAGCGAAATCCACCTCATTCAGCTGCGACTGATTGCTCAAGGCAAGATGCTGAAGATTGTGACACATGAAGATGTCCAAGCGACGCAACTTGTCGTTCTTGCTCAAATTCAAAGACACCAAGTCCTTGGCACCCTCGATATGCAACTCCTCCAAGAGAGGATTGGCAGAGAAATCCAACTTCTCGTTTCTTATCTCGTGGAAGTCGATAAACTCCAGCAAAGGATTCTTGCTCACGTCGAGTTTCTCCTCGCCATACCCAGAATAGCCCAAGATACGCAAGTTAGGACATTCCGTGAGAATCACATCCAAGGTTTTCACCTCGAACATGCCACAGCCATCAAATCCGATAATAGCATCCTCCTCTTCCGAGCAGATGGTGATGGTATAGTTGACACCCTTCTCTGGGTAGGCATGACCTGCCTCCACCCAAGCCAACTTTTCGGAAGCAGGTTCCTGTTTACCTGTCACGACCTGTACCTTTCCATCGCCCCATGCGATTCTTGCCTTGCTGTCTTTCTTCAGCATCAAGTGCAAACCTACGGTTTCCCCCATCGTCCAGTCCAAAGTCTGGATATTGATTGTAATCTGTGCCATAATTCCTTGTTTTTTATGTTTACGACGGCAAAGATAATGGCAAAGTGTGTCAAAACGTGGCACAAGCGAGAAAATTATCTCAAAAATCTTTGTATCACCTTGTACCAATAGTCCCAGGAGTAGCCTACGGAAGGATGATTCACCACAAGAGCCTTAACATGCTTGCCACCAGGCATCATGTAGAAGCCATTAGGCACCCAAGTGCCTTCCACTTCGATGTCATTGCAATCCACCCAGTGAACATCAGAAACTTGCTCTTGACGCCAGTGACCGCCAGGCAAATTATTCCAAAGCCTCTTGCCCCATACGATGATGTACTCAGGTTGGTACTTTTCGATGACCTCAAAGAATACCTTGCCAGCCTGGTGATATTGTTCGGCAGTACCAGCCTCTCGCGGTCCACCCATCGCCACTTGCAGATAGTTGAAGAAGATGACCGAGTTCCAGATCTTTAGCCTCATCGTCTGGTCAGTCTCCTCTCCCACCAGCGAACGCTCAAACTTCAGAAAAGTCCGCATCCAGTTCTGCCGTTCCTTGTTCTCATTGAGATAATCATCAAGCACCTGCTGCGTAAAGTTCATACACTCCCGATGTAGCCGGCAGTCGCCACAATCCGTACATTCCTCATCACAATAATGACTCTCGCCCAATATCATGATTCGCTTGCCGAAAATGCCCCCGTTGGCATAATCCTTGCCAACGAAGGGCTGAAAGAAAATATTACTGCTCATATTTTAGAATAATGAAACAATATTCATCGTATTTATGTTTATTTATTCTTTATCACTACCTACAAATGCCGATGCCTTCATAAAAGAGAAGCAAGCATCAACGAGCCAACCGATGCACGAACCAACTGTAGCTATCCACCAGGCTATATTATACCCAGTAGTACAATTGGTAGCCTTGAAAAGGACATCGCCGTCAAAGAGATGCCTCACCAGATTAGGCAGGAAGAACAATCCATGAGCCAAACCAGCTTGCCATTCATACAATTCTGTACCATTGATGTTGACAAACAATACTGCAGCCACTATTGCAACTATCGGTCGCCAGGGCAAAAAGATGTAAGCCATAGCTAGATACCCAAAAATTCTATCCATATCTTCTTTTATACTTTATATGTCTCAACACTAACCCACCATAAAAGCCACACATTGTAGCCGTGACATAGAACAAGAGGGAAACTAAGTTCGACCATTTACCTTCCACACCCATAACATAGAATCTATCTTCTATATGTTTGGGTACCACATCTAGTGCTCCTATTGACAAACCCAAGAAACACAAGGCTAAAACTACTGCCAATACCAATTTTATCTTTGCATTCATACTCCTTAGAACAAATGAAAACGTTTATACTCTTTTCTCCAATCTTCAAACTCTTTATCAGTAGACTTACCAAAAGCTGGATACATCTTATTATATTCAATCTCCGTATGAGTAGGTTTCTCATTGCGATAATCCTTCAAGGAATCCTTCTGCACTTGAAATCTACTCGTTTCCACAAAGATCAGACTCTTGTGAATCCTCGTCTTGGCACGCTCCTCCATCCATTCTCTGCCTTTAGCGAGAGAACACATATACCAATATCTCGTCTCAGCCCAAGCACTCCTTGTTGGTTGTGCAGTGCCATGAATGAAGTCTCGATAAACGGGAAGCGAGAGACCGGTTAGCCAACAAACCAGGACCGAATCCCCCTTAGCCATTAGCGTCATGTCCGACAACATCTGTTGCATTGTCATCTTCTCCGACTTCCGCCAAAGCATCCTCCTTTCAGAATACTCTTCCCTTTCAGCTTCTTTCTGCTTTTGCCAATAGCCATGAGGGTTCAAGAAGAACCAATAGCCAAATAATACTACCAGCACGGTACTCAATACCGCAGCCAACCAACACACTTTTTTCTTGATGTTCTTTTCCATTGTTACATTACCTTATATAGTTATACATTTGATTTCGGCTGCAAAATAACTATATAGATATGTCAAATGGTGGCAGAGGCTCAAGAAAAAAGTATTATACACACAGATTACTGCTATTCATACTATTTTTCCAATATCCTCCGTCCTTTTTCTGTTAGCATATACTTCTGCTTTGGGTGCTTTGGATTATCAGGATATTTCATGGAAACCAATCCTTCAACATTAAAAAAGACATGATTTCTCTAACAGAATACTCTCTATCCTTCAATATTCCGACAAGTTCCAATACTTGCTGGGTGCTTGTTGGGTACTTGTTGGGTACTTGTTGGGTATGACTTTTCCAGATATTCTTTTCCATTGTCACATTACCTTAATATTGTTATACTTTTCGGCTACAAAATAACTATATAGTTTCCCAAATAGTGGCAGAACTTCAAGAAAAATGAAATAAAGCTCTAATTTTCAACGAATAAAGACATCAGTCGCCTATAACGAACAACTATAGCAATGACGCATCTACCACGATATTTCCCTGCTCAAAAAAGATATTGTCAAGTTTCAGCTTTTCAAACACTTTCT
Organism: uncultured Prevotella sp.; assembly: GCA_900554835.1. Classification (GTDB taxonomy): domain Bacteria; phylum Bacteroidota; class Bacteroidia; order Bacteroidales; family Bacteroidaceae; genus Prevotella. The sequence goes on from USJD01000169.1 coordinate 7,263, forward strand.
GCAATTTGTCAATGCCGCCAAGGCGCAGCTTAACGATATTGCCAGGCATCTGTTCCACCCAACCTGCTTTCTCCGGCACAAGTTTCTTGGCATAAGAGATAGCGGGCGAAACAAGCATGTCAATACCCATCTTACCGTCATACGATAAGAACAAGTCTGTACCCTCAATCTTCTTCAGTATAAGGTTTATGCTAACCGACTTGGTAAAGCCCAACACCTTGATAGGTACAGAGACTGACATAGTTGCCCTGTCTAAATACCCAAGATTCACTGTCTTATGAATATGACTGGCTACATAATCCTCCAGCTCAGCATAAGTAATCGCCAACTTCATAATATTATCGTTTATCTGACAGTAGCGGAGGTTTCCAGCCTCCGCCACACCGACTTTTTCACAATTCAAGACTTTTTCTTCAAGAATAAGTCTATCAACTTACCAATAATGCTCTCAGACTTCGGACAAGGATCTTCAAAGATTTTGCCGTGCCGTCTAAGTTCATCTAAGATTTTGTTATCATTATTATTCATACTTGCCTACATCTTACTTAAATTGTTAGTTAATAATATTCTGAATATATCAATAATCGGGTAGGAGGTAAATGCTAATCATAAAAGGCATTTGCCTCCTATTTTCACA
>USJD01000170.1 GCA_900554835.1 uncultured Prevotella sp.
TTTGTAACTTTTTCAAGAAAATATTTGGTAGTTACATAATTTTATTGTAGATTTGCAGCAGATTTTTTTAAGAAGGAGTGCTTATGCAGAAGAAAAAGTATAAAAACCTGATGAAAACGGATGTGAAACCGATGAAACAAGGACTGCTGTCCCGGATTTTCCATCTCTATTACGATGGTTTCAGGACGATGACCCTGGGCAAGACGCTCTGGGCTGTCATCCTCATCAAGCTTGCCATCATCTTCCTGGTGCTCAAGCTCTTCTTCTTTCCGAATTATATTAACAGTAATGCAAAGAACGGAGACAAGGCTGGCTTCGTATCTAAGGAAATTCTGAACAGATAAGACTCTGAATTTCAATCCTATATTATCAGAAGAAATACAAAAACATTATATAATAACAATTTTAAAACCATTCAACTATGATGACAAATCTATTGTTAGACATTACATCAGCCACCATCGACTGGTCGAGGGCGCAATTCGCACTCACGGCCATCTACCATTGGCTGTTCGTGCCGCTCACCCTGGGACTGGCAGTAATCATGGGCATTGCCGAAACATGTTACTACCGCACCAACAAACCGTTCTGGAAGCACGTAACCCGTTTCTGGCAAAAACTCTTTGGCGTGAACTTCGCCATGGGTGTTGCCACAGGCATTATCCTGGAGTTTGAATTCGGCACCAACTGGAGCAACTACTCCTGGTTCGTGGGCGACGTGTTCGGCGCTCCCCTAGCCATCGAAGGCATCCTGGCATTCTTCATGGAGAGCACCTTCGTAGCCGTGATGTTCTTCGGCTGGGATAAGGTGAGCCGGGGCTTCCACCTTGCCTCCACCTGGCTCACGGGACTTGGCGCCACCATTTCTGCCTGGTGGATTCTCGTAGCCAACGCCTGGATGCAATATCCGGTGGGGCAGGAATTCAATCCCGACACCATGCGCTTCGAGATGACCTCGTTCCTGGATGTGGCACTCTCGCCATTCGCCATCAACAAGTTCACCCATACCGTCACCTCATCCTGGATCATCGGAGCCACCTTCGTGGTAGCCGTAAGCTGCTGGTATCTCCTGAAAGAGAGAGAAACCCAACTTGCCAAGGCGAGCATCAAGATGGGTGCCGGAGTAGGACTCATCGCCACCCTGCTGGCTGCGATGACCGGCGACAATTCCGCCTATCGGGTGGCACAGGTGCAGCCAATGAAACTGGCTGCGATGGAAGCATTATATAATGGTGGAAAGGGTGAGAGCCTTACGGCGATAGCAGCCGTTCATCCCTTCCGGCAGCCCGATTACGAAAACGAGCAGGAGCCAGCCATGCGCATCGCCATCCCCAACATGCTCTCGTTCTTAGCCACCCGCACAGCCGATGGCTACGTGCCTGGCGTGAACGATATCCTCAAGGGTTACACCCACAAGGATGGCACCCGGGAACCATCCGTGCAGGAAAAGATAGCCCGGGGCAAGAAGGCGATTGTTGCCCTGAAAACCTATCGCGAAACCAAGGCGCAAGACCAGCTCCCTATCTTAAAGGAAAATATGAAATACTTCGGATATGGTTACATCAAGGACGCCAAGGAACTGGTGCCGAGCATCCCAATCTGCTTCTACGCCTTCCGCCTGATGGTGGGAGTAGGCTGCCTGCTCATCCTCTTCTTCGCCCTCAGCCTATTCTTGGTCTATAAGAAGGAAATCGCCCAATACCGATGGTTCCTCATTTCCGCCATCATCATGATTCCGCTGGCTTACATCGCCTCAGAATCGGGCTGGATAGTAGCAGAAATCGGTCGCCAACCTTGGACCATCCAAGACCTGCTGCCAGTAAGCGCCGCCATCTCCGACATCGAGGCAGGCAGCGTGGCCACCACCTTCTTCATCTTCCTGGCACTCTTCACCACCATGCTTGCCGTAGAAATCAGCATCCTGGTGAAGCAGATCAAGAAAGGACCGGAATATGAATAATCTCTCTGATAATCAATGTTTTTCAGAAAGATTTCGAAAAGAATCATAGGATAGTTTTTCAGTAAACAACAAAACCCGAAAGTATTATGACATACGAATTTTTGCAATCATACTGGTGGTTCCTCGTATCATTATTAGGAGCCCTGCTGGTGTTTCTCATGTTTGTACAGGGAGCCAACACCTTGATTTTCTGTTTGGGAAAAACAGAAGAAGAGCGTCGCCTCATCATCAATTCCACGGGCAGAAAGTGGGAGTTCACCTTCACCACGCTCGTCACCTTCGGCGGAGCCTTCTTTGCCTCGTTCCCATTGTTCTACAGCACCAGTTTCGGCGGAGCCTACTGGCTGTGGATGATCATCCTGTTCTCGTTTGTGATTCAAGCCGTGAGCTATGAATTCCAGAACAAGATAGGTAATTTTCTTGGACCGAAAACCTTTCAGATCTGCCTCATCATCAACGGCATCGTGGGGCCTCTGCTTCTTGGCGGAGCCGTAGCCACCTTCTTCAACGGCAGCAATTTCCTGATAGACAAGGGGAATATTACCGACAGTCTGCAACCCGTTATCAGCCGCTGGGCAAACGCCAGTCATGGTCTTGATGCCCTGCTCGACCCATGGAACGTGGTGCTGGGACTTGCCGTACTGATGTTAGCCCGCATCCTGGGCATGCTCTACATCAAGAACAACATCGAGCACCAGCAGATTCAGGAGCGCTGCACCCGCCAGTTGCCATGGAATGCCCTGCTCTTCCTATTGTTCTTCCTGCCATTCCTCATCAGATTGATGATAAAGGATGGATTCAGCACTTCTTCTTCCGGCATTACGATAGAGAGCATGAAGTATCTTCACAATCTCCTGGAGATGCCAATCCTATCAGCCCTATTATTAATAGGAATAGTGCTCGTACTCTTCGGCATTTACAAGTCATCGAGAAGCGTGCAATATAGAAAGGGAATCTGGTTTACGGGCATCGGAACCGTGCTCACCGTGCTGGTTCTGCTGCTGATAGCCGGTTGGAATAACACCGCCTACTATCCGTCGAACATCGACCTTCAGAGTTCGCTCACCCTCGCCAACAGCTGCAGCAGCGAGTTCACGCTCCGCACCATGGCGATAGTTTCCCTCCTCATCCCGTTCGTCCTAGCCTACATCATCTTCGCCTGGCGTGCCATCGACCGCAAGCGCATCACGCAGGAAGAAATAGAGCAGGGAGAAGCGTATTAACTGAAGTTTCGAGAGTTAGCCCCCGGAAGCCCAGTACCATTGACTACTCTTCTTTTCGGAACTTTCTGTTTTTACAGAATATTATTCTGCCGCAGTCATCGTTTTCCGCATATTTCAGAATGTTTTCCTAAAAACGAAAGAATATTTGGCGGATGAGATTCTTCTTCTTACCTTTGCAGCCGAAAACGAATAACAACATAAAAAACAAGAGATATGAGTAGTATCAAAAACATCAAGACAAATGTGCTGGGCTATCCTCGCATTGGTAAGAAGCGTGAACTCAAGAAGGCTTGCGAAGCCTATTGGGCTGGTAAGATCAACCGTAACGAACTGGAGAATACCGCCAGAAATCTCCGCAGAGAAAACTGGAACTTGCTGCAGAAGGCAGGCATCGACCTCATCCCTTCCAACGATTTCTCCTACTACGACACAACCCTCGACCTCACCCTCACTCTCGGAGCCATCCCTTCGCGCTACAATAGTCTGAAGGAAGATAAGCTCCGCCTCTATTTCGCCATGGCCCACGGCGAGCAGAACGAGCAGGAAGATGTGATTGCGATGGAGATGACCAAATGGTTTGATACGAATTATCATTACATCGTTCCGGAATTTGTGAAGGATCAGGAATTCTCACTCTTCGACACGAAAGTGGTGGATGAATTCTGCGAAGCCCTGGAATTGGGCATCAAGACCAAGCCCGTGATTCTGAGTCCAGTATCGTTCCTTCTTTTAGGAAAGGAGAAGGAGGATATCACGGGAATGCAGGATGGTTTCCATCGCCTTGATCTGCTCGATAAGGTTCTCCCGGTTTACGTCGAACTTCTCAAAGCCCTGGAAGAGAAGGGAGCAGAATGGATTCAGATAGACGAGCCTTATCTCGCCCTCGACCTGGACGATGAGCAGCGCAACGCCATCCAGAAGGCGTTCGGTTACATCAGAGAGAACACCCGCCTCAAGATTATCGTAGCCACCTATTTCGATGGCTTGAAAGATAACGCAGATTTGGCGGTAAACCTGCCTGTGGAAGCCCTCCACATCGACCTGGCAAGATGCCCGGAGCAGTTGGATTCCATCCTCAACATCCTGCCTGCAGACAAGATTCTCTCGCTCGGCGTAGTGGACGGCCGCAACATCTGGAAGAACGATTTGGAGAAGTCGATCGAGCTAGTAAACAAGGCGAAAGGCAAGCTCGGAGCCGATAGAGTCTTCGTGGCAGGTTCCTGCTCGTTCCTCCACGTGCCATACGATCTGGCGCTCGAAACCAAGGAGCAGAATCTCCCTGCCGGCATCAAGCGATGGATGGCATTTGCGGCACAGAAGATAGAGGAACTGGCTGCCATCAAGGCGCTTGCCGGGAGTGAGACTAAAGAGGGATTCTCTCATCAGGAAAAGACTGCAGAACAAGACTACGCAGCAGGCATCCAGGCTTACTTCGCTGAAAATCAGAAGGATATTGCCGACCGAAAGGTTTCTTTCCTGATTCACAACCCAGAGGTGAAAGCCCGGGTTTCCGCCTTAACCGATAAGGATTCGCAGCGCCATTCAGCATTCGAGGTGCGCCAGAAGATTCAGCATTCAGAGCTCCATCTTCCGCTCTATCCTACCACCACCATCGGCTCGTTTCCTCAGACCAAAGAGGTGCGCTCATGGCGTTCCAAGTTCAGGAAGGGCGAAATTTCGGCTGCCGAATACAATCAACTGCTGAAGGAAGAAACCCGAAAATGCATAGAATGGCAGGAGGAGATTGGACTGGATGTGCTGGTGCACGGCGAGTTTGAGCGCAACGACATGGTGGAGTATTTCGGCGAGCAGTTGGCAGGCTTTGCCTTCACCCAGAACGGATGGGTTCAGAGCTACGGTTCCCGCTGCGTGAAACCACCAGTAATCTATGGCGACGTGGAGCGCAAGCAGGCGATGACCGTGGATTGGAGCACCTTCGCACAGTCGTGCACCCAGTTGCCGATGAAGGGAATGCTCACCGGTCCGGTAACCATCCTCGAATGGTCGTTTGTAAGAAATGACCAGCCCCGTTCTCTCACCTGCAAGCAGATAGCCCTCGCCATCCGTGATGAGGTTTGCGACCTGGAGCGCCACAACATCAGGATTATCCAGATAGACGAGCCAGCCATCCGCGAAGGTTTGCCTTTGCGCAAGTCAGGATGGGATGAGTATCTGAAATGGGCGGTAGAAAGCTTCCGGATTTCAGCCAGCGGCGTGGAAGACAAGACTCAGATTCACACCCACATGTGCTATTCTGAGTTTAATGATATTATCGAACATATTGCTGCGATGGATGCTGACGTGATCACCATCGAGTGTTCCCGTTCGCAGATGGAATTGCTGAATGTCTTTGCCGATTTCCACTATCCTAACGAGATTGGTCCGGGCGTCTACGACATCCATTCTGCCCGAGTACCAGAGACTCAGGAGATGGTAGATTTGCTGAAAAAAGCGGAAAGATTCATCGACAAGAGCAAGCTCTGGGTGAATCCGGATTGCGGTTTGAAGACCCGTGGCTGGGCAGAAACCAAGGCCTCGCTCATTAGAATGGTAGAGGCTGCTAAGGAATTGAGAAACGAATAACAAAGTTTGCAAAAGTATTGAGAAAACGAATAACAATTTGCATAGTTTTTATCAACGGAATCCCGGGGCATTTCTCTATGTCTCGGGATTTTTTGTGTTCCAGCAACTCAAAGCCTTGAAATATTTTATCACCAATCTTTTGCCCATCCAAAGAAAAGCAGTATCTTTGCAGACATGAAACAGGAAATCATAGATAAAATCAACCGATTGGCAAGCCAGGACGAGCCTTTTCTCTTTGTCATCAACTATCAGGGCGACAAGGCGTTCATCCGCCAGCTATCAGATATAAATCCCGAAGAATGCCTCTTCGATTTCGAAGGAAGAGGGAATTCTTCTGATGAGATGAAAAATAATTCGGAAAAGATTGCGGAGATTTCTTGGCAGATAGCCCCACCCCTTTATGAGGATTACGAGCGAAGTTTCGACATCGTGAAGAACAACATCATGGCGGGCAACAGCTATCTCACGAATCTCACCTGCAAGGTTCCCGTAAGCTGCAATCTCTCTTTAGAGGATATTTTCAACCAGGCAAAAGGAAAGTATAAACTGCTGCTCAGAAGAAAGAGAAATCTCACCCCTTTCGTCTGCTTTTCGCCCGAAACCTTCGTCAGAATCAAGAACGGAAGAATCTACTCCTATCCGATGAAGGGAACCCTGGATGCATCCCTCCCCGATGCTGAAAAACAACTGATGGAAGACCGGAAAGAGGCGGCTGAACACGCCACCATCGTAGATTTGATAAGGAACGACCTGAGCCGGGTGGCAGAAGATGTAAGGGTTGATAAATATCGTTACATCGACGTGCTGCATACCAACAAGGGCGACATCCTGCAAACCAGTTCAGAAATCAGCGGTCGCCTGCCCGAAGATTACCGGCAGCATCTGGGCGAAATCCTCGATGCCCAGCTCCCAGCCGGTTCCATCACGGGCGCCCCGAAGGATAAAACCATGCAGATCATCCACGAGGCAGAAGGCTACGACCGTGGCTTCTACACGGGCATCATGGGAATCTACGACCAGGGCGAACTCAATTCCGCCGTCATGATTCGATTCGTCGAAGAAGAAGAAGCTTCGCCTTCCAAGACAGAAAAAGGAAAGAATCCTGAAGTAAGCCGAGAATTGTATTTCAAGGCAGGTGGCGGTATCACCTCGAAGAGCGATTGCCGGAAGGAATACGAAGAAGTGATTCAGAAAATCTATCTTCCGATTCAAGAAAATCCATCTTCCGAATATTAGGAAATCGATTACACAAAAAATTATGAGAATTATGAAACAGCAATTTGTAGAAACAATAAAAATCAAGAACGGCAAGGCGCTTGCCCTTCCCTATCATCAGGCAAGAATGGATAGAACCATTTCTCATTTGGTATCCATTTCTAATTTGAAAACCATTTCTCACTTCTCATTTCTCATTTCTCATTTAGAATCCCTTCTTTCTCCCAAGCCGGAAATGGACCTGTACAAGGCACGAGTAGTTTATGGCGCAGAGGGCGTAGAACTGGTAGAATATGCTCCTTACCAGATGCGCACCATCCGCAGTCTCAAGGTGGTAGAGGATGACGAAATCGACTACACCTACAAGAGTACCGACCGCAGCCAGCTCAACGCCCTCGCAGCCCAGAAAGGCGACTGCGACGAGATCATCATCATGAAGAACGGTCTGCTGACCGATACCTCCTTCACCAATCTCGCCCTCTACGACGGCAGCAGCTGGCTCACTCCCAAGCATCCCCTTCTCCATGGCACCAAGCGTGCGCAGCTCTTAGAGGCAGGCATCATCCGTGAGGCAGACCTCACGCTCGAAGACCTCAAAAGGGCTCAGAAGGTAAGCCTCTTCAACGCCATGATAGATTTCGGGGAATGTGAAGTATCGGAAATCATCTTGTAATTTTTTACCCCACAGATTCCCACGAAGAAAAATCTGCGTCATCTGCGAAATCTGCGTGACAAAAAATCGCAAGAAAAAATCTGTGTTAATCTGTGAAATCTGTGGGACTTTTTCCACTCTCAGGGGGTATCTGCAACGACCGAACAGGTCGCATCCGCGAAAATCCGTGAGTAATCGCCGCAGCAGGAAATCTCCGAA
>USJD01000171.1 GCA_900554835.1 uncultured Prevotella sp.
TGACAAGCAGACTGTTGCTCAGTACCTCGCTTCTCAGAGCAAGGATCTCAAGATCACTGCTTACAAGCGTTTCACACTCGTTGCTGAGTAATCCACGCTTTTAGCTGGATGGGATCATCACAAGATGACTCAACAACAACAACTATAATTTGACTTATAGTTAAATTAGAATATCCGGGAGTTATGGAGATAAAGCTCAGCTTTACTTCTAACTCCCTTTCTTTTTATCGGAATTTTTGAGAGAATCTCATAGCTGAATTTCTCGGAATCTTATAGCAGGTTTTCTCAGAATTTCATTCAAGGAATTTCTCGGAATTTCCTCAAAATTTTACTTTTTGGGGTTATTCTTTCTTAAAATATTGATATTATGAAGATATTTGCCATAGGCATGAACTATGCCGAACACAATAAATCGCTCCATGGTACGTTATCTAAACCAGAGCGTCCTGTCATTTTCACGAAGGCTGACTCTGCCTTACTCAATAATGGCAAGCCTTTCTTCATCCCAGACCATCTGGGACGTATCGAGTATGAAACCGAATTGGTGGTGCGCATCTGCAAGTTGGGAAAGACGATTCCGCAGCGTTTCGCTCACCGCTATTATGATGTTGTGACTGTGGGTATTGACTTCACAGCCAGAGAAATGCAGAAGAAACTGAGAGAGGCAGGACAGCCTTGGGAGTTAGCGAAAGGATTTGATGGTTCTGCCGTTATCGGTGAATGGGTAGATGTACAGAAATTTAGAGATATACAGGCTATTCATTTCCATCTCGACTTGAACGGAAAAAATGTGCAGGAAGGTTGTTCCAGTGACATGCTCTACAAGGTGGACGAAATTATCTCGTATATCAGTCAGTATTTCACGCTGAAGACTGGTGACTTGCTCTATACGGGTTGCCCTACGGGTTGTGGACCTGTACAGATAGACGACCATCTGGAGGGATATTTAGAGGACAGGAAGGTGCTCGACTTTATGTGTAAGTAATTGTGTAAGAAGTGATTTGAAAAATATGGTTACAAAGGTTTGGAGATATTTGATAGCAATTCTATTGCTGATGCTTGTCTTGCCTATGCAGGCGCAGCAGTTCTTTAACCTGACCGCAGATGAGGTCAGGGTAGATTCCGTGTTGCCGAGATTTGTGTATTCCAAACCTTTATCCAATCATTATCAGGATTCTATTTATACAGCAACGATCAAATATGCAGAATATGTGGATATGACCGTTGCTGATATTGCCAACTACAATCGTCTCTCGGGGGCGGCACTTCCATCGCAGGTTCCTGTAGAGACTCAGGTTTCGCTTTGTCGCAACGAGGCAACGCTCCTCGTCAATTTTTGTCCGTTGGTATTCCGCAACAACAAATATCAGATATTGGTTAGTTTCATGCTCGACATCAAGGCCAAGCCTATCAGTCGTTCAATGGCGAAGGCAAGAGCCTTGACCCGTGCTTCTGAAACAGAAAAGGATTATGCGGCTCATTCTCTTTTGGCTACGGGCAGATGGGCGAAAATCAGAGTAGGCGAGAGTGGTGTTTATCGGCTTACTGACCAAGTTATCCGACAAGCTGGTTTTTCTAATATTGATAAGGTAAAAGTGTTTGGTTATGGAGGTAATCTTCAGAACGAGGCACTCTATGCGTCAGAAATCTTAGCCAATGACGATCTGAAGGAAGTGCCACAGTATGTGAGAGATGGCAAGCATTACTTCTATGCCAAAGGTCCGGTGAGCTGGAGTAGCAATACTGCCACCCGTCGTACTCGTAATCCTTATTCTGACTACGGATATTATTTTATCACACAGAGCGACGAGGCTCCGCAGACCGTGGATTCAGCTACTTTTGTGAACTCATTTTATCCTTCCAGCGATTTCTATCATTCTCTCTATGAGGTAGATGGTTATGCTTGGTTTTCTGGTGGAAGAAATCTCTATGATTCCAAAGCGCTCAATCAGGGAGCCAGCGAGCAGATCGTCTTTACCAATACTACTGGAAATGCAGGCGGAAAATTGGCCGTCAACATCTCTACGGGTACTTCTGCTACGGCTGATGTGGCTTTGAACGGCAGGACCTTAGGCAAGGTTTATGCCCAAGTTTCCAGTTCGGAATACGATTTTGGAGCGGAAGGTTCGACTATTTTCACCCTCAAGAATCTGACCATCGGCGGCAATGATACGATTACGATTACGAATGTTTCGGGCGGAACCATGCGCCTCGACTATGTGGCCATGGTGTGGAATGCGCCGAAGGCATTGCCGGAATTCTCTGGAAAGATTCCTGCAGCCCAGTTTGTTTATAATATTACCAATCAGGATCATCATGCCGATGCACAGGCCGACATGGTGATTATCATCCCTACTTCCCAGAAACTGCTCAAGCAGGCAAAGAGGCTCAAGACTTATCATGAAAACCATAACGGATTGAGAGTCAACTTGGTGCCTGCTGACGAACTGTATAATGAATTCTCCAGCGGAACACCTGATGCTGGAGCTTACCGACGTTATCTGCGCATGCTCCAAGACAGAGCCGAAGGAAATGAGGCAGATATGCCGAAATATCTCCTGCTTTTCGGAGATTGTGTATGGGACAACCGTATGCTGACTTCCGACTGCAAGCGACTGAATCCGGATGATTATCTTCTCTGTTTTGAGAGCGAGAACTCTCTCAACAAAATTTATTGTTATGTGAGTGACAGTTGGATGGGCATTCTCTCTGAGGGAGCCGGCGGTTCTCCGACCACTCAACAGCAGGACGTAGCGGTAGGAAGATTCCCGGTTTCAACACCAGAAGAAGCCAAGATTATGGTGGATAAAACCATCAACTATATGGAAAATGCCAATGCGGGATCATGGCAGAACACATTGGTGTTTATGGCTGATGACGGTAATGACAACCTCCACATGAAGGATGCCGACGAAGTGGCCAACTATATTGCCGACAAATATCCTGATTTTCAAATCAAGAAGGTGATGTGGGATGCTTACCAGCGCACCACTTCTTCTGTGGGCAATTCCTATCCTGAAGTTACACGTATCATCAAGGAGCAGCAGGCCAATGGTGCCCTGATTATGGACTATGCCGGTCACGCCAGTGCAGGTCAGTTGTCGCACGAGCAGGTGGTGAAACTGATGGATTTCAACAATTTCAAGAATACCAACCTCCCTCTCTGGGTGACTGCAGCCTGTGATGTCATGCCTTATGATGGAGTGGAAGACAATATCGGTGAGGCGGCTGTGCTCAATCCGAATGGAGGAGCTGTGGCTTTCTATGGAACAACCCGAACGGTTTATGCCAACCGTAATAAATATATGAACCGTGCCTTTCTCTACCGCGTGCTGAGTACGAAGGACGGAAAACCGCTGACTATCGGTGAGGCGCATCGCCAGGCACAGAACGACCTGGTTAAGGGAAATGTAATCGGTTATGATGTGGAAGGTAAGCCAATCAAGGAGAGCGACCTGACTTCTAACCGCTTGCAGTATGCGCTCTTAGGCGACCCGGCAATGCCGCTGAATGTGCCAACACTGAAAGTAGTGGTAGATTCTGTGAATGGCATTTCTACTTCGGATGCTTCTGCCAAGGCTATGCTGAAAGCTGGAATGGTGGCAAGAATCGACGGACACATTGAGGGAAATGATGCTTTCAACGGTGTGGTGACGGCTACGGTAAGAGATTCCAAGGAACTGATTACCTGCCGACAGAACGATGGCACAAGTGATGCTTTCACTTTCTACGACCGTACCAAGACTCTCTATAATGGTTCTGACAGCGTGGTGGGAGGCAAGTTCTCCTTCCTGTTTGCCGTACCTAAGGACATCAACTATACGGATGAGTCTGGACTGGTCAATCTCTATGCCATCAACAATGACAGGACCATCCGTGCTCATGGTTCGAGCGACGCATTCAATGTGGGTGGAAGTGCGTTGGCAAAGAATGACTCTATCGGTCCGTCTATCTACTGTTATCTCAATTCGCCTTCCTTCGTGGATGGTGGAAACGTGAACCCTACGCCTTTCTTTGTGGCTGAGGTGAAAGATAAGGACGGAATCAATGCTGCAGGAAGTGGTATCGGGCATGATTTGCAGCTCATCATCGACGGTGATGCGAACAAGACGTATAATCTGAATAACAATTTCACCTACGATTTCGGAACTTATACGAGCGGCTCTACCTATTACAGTATTCCTGAGTTGGCAGCCGGTTCGCATAAACTCCAATTCCGTGCCTGGGACATACTGAACAACAGTTCTACCGCTACGTTGACTTTCAATGTGGTGAGGAGTCTGAAACCATCGTTTGATACAGGTGTAACCGAGAATCCAGCCCGGAATTCTACCACATTCATCATCACGCATGATAGGATAGCGAGCAGTCTGGATATCGTCATCGAAGTGTTTGATACTTCCGGAAGAAAACTCTGGCAGCATACAGAGACGGGCGTTTCCAATTCGGGTCCTTATACTGTGAAGTGGGATTTATCCACAGGTAGTGGAACCTTGCGTACAGGCATCTATCTCTATCGCATCAAAGTGGCTTCAGATGGCAGTGGGTATGAGTCAAAAACCAAGAAACTGATTGTACTCAACCATTGATCAAAATAGAAATAACATATTAACATATATATAATAAGGTATGAATATCAAGAACAGAACAGTTAAGATATGGGCAACTTGCCTCTTGGCAGTCTTTTCTGTGCAGGCGAATGCACAGGAGAACGAGAAAGATCTCTTCAATCCAGTCAACTTCGCTGTGATCTCGCAGACCATCGCTCCGGATGCACGAGGTGGCGGTTTGGGTGATGTGGGTGCAGCTACAGACCCAGATGTCAATTCCCAGTACTGGAACCCTGCCAAGTATCCTTTCAATATTTCGAGAGCAGGCGTGGCACTCAACTTCACACCATGGTTGCGCTCCTTAGTCAACGATATGAACTTAGCCTATCTGGCAGGTTATTACCGTATAGGTGACTACAGTGCCGTTTCTGGTTCCTTGCGCTATTTTAATTTGGGTGAGGTTTATACGAGTTTAGATGAAAATGCCACAACCATCAACCCTTATGAAATGTCGCTCGATGTGGCTTACTCCCTGATGCTCAGTGAGAAGTTCTCTCTGGCAGCGGCAGTGAGATGGATTTATTCAGATATGCGCTTCACTGAGACTGAGGAGAACTCCCCAGCTTCCGCTTTTGCCGCAGATATTGCTGCCTATTATCAGAATTACGTCAATATCGGTCAGCGCGAATGTCAGTTGGGTATTGGTTTGAATATTTCCAACATCGGTAGTAAAATCACATTCAGCGGCGAGGAGTATAGTCAGTTCCTGCCAGCCAACCTGCGTTTGGGTGCTTCCCTGATGATTCCGCTTGACGAGTACAACCGACTGACGATTGCTGCAGATGCCAATAAATATCTTGTGCCAACCATTCCGCAGCAGGAAGAAGGTGAGGACAATGCCGACTATGAGGACCGCGTACATAGAGAGTATAGCGACGTATCTTCCATCAGCGGTATTTTCAAGAGTTTCAGCGACGCTCCAGGCGGATTCAAGGAGGAGTTGAAGGAAATCAACTATGGTGTAGGTGCGGAATACGTATATAATGACAAGTTCTCTATCCGTGCCGGTTATCATCATGAGAGTGCCAGCAAGGGTAACCGTAAGTATTTCACTGTAGGTGGCGGTTTCAAGATGAATGTTTTCTCTCTGGATGCCGCCTACGTAGTGGCAACGGCAAAGAGCAATCCGCTCGACCAGACCTTGCGCTTCACCTTGGGATTTGATATGGACGGAATCAAGGATTTGTTTAGAAGAAGATAAATTAGCAATATAAATAGACTATGAATATACGTGTAGGATTCGGATATGATGTGCACAAGTTGGTAGAAAATCGTGACTTGTGGTTGGGTGGCATTAAGATAGATTACGAACTCGGATTATTGGGCCACAGTGATGCAGATGTGTTGATTCATGCTATTTGTGATGCCTTGTTGGGAGCAGCCAATATGCGTGACATCGGCTATCATTTCCCTGATACGGCAGCAGAGACGCTGAATGTGGATTCCAAGATTCTGTTGAAGAAGACCATCGATCTGATAGCCACCAAGGGGTATGTGTTGGGCAATATCGATGCAACCATCTGTGCTGAGCGTCCTAAGCTCAATCCGCATGTGCCTGCGATGAAGGCCTGCCTTGCCCAGGTGATGAATACGGATGAGGAAAATATTTCCATCAAGGCAACGACCACAGAGAAATTGGGCTTTACCGGAAGAATGGAAGGCATTTCCGCCTATGCTACGGTTTTGATCGAGAAAGTTTAGTCCTTTCTCCTAATAGATACATTCCGTTTCTTCTCTTGATAGAAAGCAGTCTTTCTGTTTTTCTCTCCTTGAAATCAGACCATCAAAATAGAAAAAAGAAAGCAAAACGCTCATTAGGCTTTACAAGTTGAAAGCTTAATGAGCGTTAATGGTTTCTTAAAATCTGTTGTGTTCGGTCACATTTTGTTGATGTAAATCAAAAAAACGCAAAGGTACTGCATTTTCTTTCAAAAATATTTGGAGGAATCAGAAAATCGTCGTACCTTTGCACTCGTCAAAAGGTTAATAGATTGTTTAGGTTAGTAGTAATAGATTTAGGTTTTTAGTTATTAGGTTTTAAGGTAGATTGTTTAACAGATAACAAAGGGGATCGTGAGATTGCCTTTGGATTAGAAATTTAAAAGTTAAACATAATGATACGCTGCAGCTCGTTGAGAGTTGCAGCGTGTTTTTTTAGTGACACTTATCATTTTGTAGTGTCTTTTGTTTTGTGTTTTCCCCAAATTGCATTACCTTTGCACAAGTGTAAGATTGCATACGTCCTGCCGTGTTGAGCCGGGCAGCTTTGCAGTCGAATATAAAAAACAAGCAAACGATGCGAGTACTCATAGTAAATACAAGCGAGCAGACCGGTGGCGCCGCAGTAGCAGCCAACCGTCTGATGGATGCTCTTAACAACAATGGAGTTAAGGCCAAGATGTTGGTGCGCGATAAGGAGACAGAGTCGATCACAGTGGCTCAGATGCCCCGTTCCATCTTCGGACAGTGGCATTTCCTGTGGGAGCGTTGGTGCATCTTCTGGCACATGCGCTTCTCCAAGCTTCATCTCTTCGACATCGACATCGCCAATTCGGGTTACGACATAACGGGCTTGCCTGAGTTCAGGGAGGCCGACATCATCCATCTGCACTGGATCAATCAGGGTATGCTCTCATTGGGTTCTATCCGCAAGATACTCAAGAGCGGAAAGCCCGTGGTGTGGACCATGCACGACATGTGGCCAGCCACCTCGCTGTGCCATCTCACCATGGGGTGCAACAAGTTCCGCAGCGGTTGCACTAAGTGCAAGTATCTGCCTTCGGGAAGCTTTTGGGGCGATTTGGCAGCCAAGGTGTGGCGCCGCAAGCAGAATCTCTACAGGCAGAACAACATCCTCTTTGTGGCTTGCAGCAAGTGGCTGGCAGGCGAGGCGAAGTCGAGTCTGCTTCTCTCCGGGCAGAAAGTGGTAAGCATCCCCAATCCC
>USJD01000172.1 GCA_900554835.1 uncultured Prevotella sp.
GAGGGCCGTCTGCATGATGGCGATTCCCTGGTTCATCTGGATGTTGTCCATGTATCGGTTCCAGAGCCAGATGGTGCGGTCGTCATCAGGGGCAGCCTGGTGGTTGTTGTTGATGCTGGCACGATAGTTCTTCTCAAACTGCTCGTTATCTTCCTGGGTCTTCAGGTTCTTGATGGTGAACTCCAGACTTCCTGCATCATCGCCTTTGGCGTAGATGGTCTTTATGGTGGAGTAGGCAATGAAGGCATCGGTATTGTTGCGCGATTCATCATCCTTGTAAATTCCCACCACCTGGAAGTTGAGGTTGCTGATCTTTACGTTCTTGCCCACCAGCGAACGGTAGTCTTTGCAGAGTTCCTTGGCCTGGCTTCGGCTCAGCACCACATTCTTGCGCTGCTCCTTCATATCGATTTCGTTGATGAATCGTCCGGCTATCATCTCCGTCTTGTCGATTTTGGGATGTGTAGGAGCCACACCCACCAACGACTGGCTTGCCACATAATTATCGCCGTAGTTGATGTTCACGTTATACTGTTCCAATCTTCCGCCCACATCATCTACATACTGACCATAGGTCTTGTTGCTGATGAGGATGTCCTTGTCGTTGAGCGTGATGCTTCTGCCTTCCTTCAGTCCCTTGTAAGCCTTGGAGGTTTCGCCCGGGAATACTCGCATGGAGTTGGCAAGGAATCGGGTGCTTTGCTGCAACTGGGCATTAATCAGTCCGTTGCCGGCGCCCAGCAGGAATATCAGCATGAAGATACCCCAGGCAACGGCAAATCCCGTGAGCGAAGTGCGGAGCTTGTTGCGCTTCGACGTGCTCCATACCTCTGAGAGAAGTGAAGAGTGTAGAGTGAAGAGTGAAGAATTCATATGCATTGTGTATTGTTTTAAAAATTAATAACCCCGAAGAGATGTCAGAGAAAGACAATTGGATTCTTCACTCTTCACTCTTCGTTCTTCACTTACTTTACGTAGTCTTTCGATACGAGATGATGGTCTCTGTTGTCTTCGATGCTTCCGATGAGTCCGTCCTTGATATGGATAACCTTATCGGTCTCGTTGGCTACACCGCTTTCGTGGGTTACCACCACGATGGTCATTCCCTCTTTCTGGTGCAGTTCCTTCAGCAGGTCCATCACTTCCACGCTCGTTTTGGAGTCGAGGGCTCCGGTAGGCTCATCGGCAAGGATAATTTCGGGTTTGGTGATGAGGGCGCGGGCGATGGCTACACGCTGCTTTTGTCCTCCCGACATCTCGTTAGGATAATGGTTGGCCCATTGCTTCAATCCTAACTTGTCGAGATATTCCATCGCCAGTTCGTGGCGCTTCTTGCGGCTCACGCCCTGGTAGAAGAGTGGAAGCTCCACGTTTTCCACCGCCGTCTTGAACGAGATGAGGTTGAACGACTGGAAGATGAAGCCGATCATCTTGTTGCGGTATTCGGCAGCACGGGTTTCCGAGAGGTCTTTGATGAGCACATCATTGAGTCGGTATTCGCCCGTATCGTAGTTGTCGAGAATACCCAATATATTTAATAAGGTGGATTTTCCCGAGCCGGAAGCACCCATGATGCTGACGAACTCGCCACGTTCGATGTCGAGGTCGATGCCCTTCAGCACATGGAGTGGCTGAGCACCCTGATAGGTCTTGTTGACGTCTTTTAGATGAATTAATGACATATTACTTTCGTTTTATGGATATCAATTTAAACCATTAGACGCTTGCAACTTTCTGAAAGTTGCAAGCGTAACTCTTTTTTAAAAACGTGATTACATCCACCTTATTATATATAAGGCAAAGACTGAAGCTATAAATATATATTTGAGGATGAATAGTGTCATCATATCTTTATCTTTTTGAGATTCTTCTCCAACTCTTCCTTCACTTCATCGATGGAGATGTCGAGAAGCTGCATCTGTCGGGCGAGTTCCGGGAGTTTTTCTTTCATAAACTCCTTTTTGCGGGTTTTCTTAATCTGCTTCTTGGCTCCTGCGGAAACAAAGTAGCCCAAACCTCGCTTGTTGTAGATGATCTCATCGGTGGCAAGCAGGTCGTATGCCTTCACGGCTGTGTTGGCATTTACCTCCAGCAGCACGGCGTATTCCCTGACGCTCGGTATTCGCTCGTCTTCCTTGTACTTGCCCGCCAGAATCTCATCGCTCAATCGCTCGGCTATCTGTACGTATATTGCTTTATCGTTACTGAAAATCATAATACTTTTGCTTTAAAGTTTTATCATTCTTATCGATATTTTCCTTTCATACTTCTTTTCTTCTCCTAGATGTTGATCCACTTGTTGCAGATTACCTGCATGCGGGTGAAGAGCTTGTAGGATGCCCAGAGGCTGAAGGCTGCCAAAGCAAGGAATACGACCGACCAGAAGATTGCGATGCAGAGAGAAGTGCCTGGATTATCATATTTTAGATGAGTGTAGAAATCGAAAGCTCCCCATGCTTCGAGCTTGCTACCGCAATAACCTACAATCATGAAAATGATAATACCTGATACGGCTGTCAGGATGATAGGCTGTTTGCGGAAGAAGGTGCCGCCTAGCAGACAGAAGGAGTAAATCATGGTGAGAAAGCTCCATCCGAGCAGGGCTGCATCTATTTTACATCGCCATGCAAAGATACAGATAGGGTTGTTACCGGTATTGGTTGCGGCTTTGTATATTTGACTTAGAGAACTTCCGATGATGCTTGCATGGTAACTGGGAGTCATGAAGAAGCTCAATACAAACTGCACGAAGTCGGCTATAAGTGTTGCAATCAGCATCGTGAGAATACTGCCTACACTCATCATCAGGAAACGTGCAGCATATTTCTCCAGATTGTTGGCTGGCAACATCAGAAAGTTCTCTCGTTGCAGCTTGGTCTTCGTATTGCTAAAGATGTTGCAGGCAGATACAAAGAAAAACGCTATTAACATAGTGGCAAGGAGTCCTGTCATGCTATCTTCGTAGTAATTACCCAAATCTCCTCCTTCTACAATGTAATGGCTATGAGGGAAGGTATAAAGCGTGGAAATGGAAAGCATGATGATACCGATAGCCAATCCTGCGATACTGCAGAAATAGCTTTTCCTGTTGGTAAGCCAATCCCAACGCAGCACCATTCCGAATCTATGTAAATCAAAAGTCTTGTTCATAATCGTTGTTATTTAAAGATGATTTTATATTTTTCTAATTCTTGATGAACTTGATAGATAACTCTTACTCTGTGAGTTTTCCGCCTATCACTGCATTGAAGAGCAACTCCAGGTTCATCTGTGTTTCCTGTTTTCCCTCCTGACGCTTGCAGATGGCGGCATTGCCCTGCAGGGTTGGCTCGGCGTAGAGCACGGTGTCGTCCATCTCCTGTGGATTGCGGTACTCGAAGGTGTATTTCCCGCAGATGTCTGAAACCGATGCATCGAGCAGGAGCTGGCTCTGGTTCATGATGATGATGTGGTCGAGCAGTGACTCTACATCGTGCACTTGGTGAGTTGAGATGATGAGGGTGCGGTCTTCCGTCATGTTGTTGGCGATGACCTTACGGAACTGGCTCTTCGATGGGATGTCGAGACCATTGGTTGGCTCGTCCATCAGAAGAAAGCGGGTACCCGTGGCGAGTGCGAAACTCATGAATACCTTCTTCTTCTGTCCCATCGAGAGTTCGTTCAACTTGAGAGAGAGTGGTAAATCAAAATCCTTGAGGCAACGGTCCAGCACTTCCTGCGAGAAGTTAGGATAGAACTCCTGGTTCATCTTCACGTAGGTGGCAAGGGAAACGTTGGGCAGTTCAAACTCTTCGGGCACCATGAAGATGTCCTTCAGCATCTCGGCTTTGCGATCTTGTGCCGAAATGCCATCCACGAGAACGGTACCTTGTTGCTGGCGGAGCAATCCGCTGATGAGGTAGAGCAGGGTGCTCTTGCCTGTACCGTTCTTACCGAGCAAGCCATAAATGTTGTTCTCCTTGAGTTCTAAAGAGAAATCTCTAAATACAAGGTGCTTGCTACCTGGGTATCTGAAATCAATGTCTTTAATCTGTATCATAATCGTTAATGTTTGAGTGTACTACTTCAATAGAACACTGCAAAGGTATGCTTTTCTGCGATAAGTTCCAAACTTTTGGGCAATTATTTTTATACTTTAACGTATTGTTAACAATTCCACCTTATTATATTATAAGAAGAGTATGATATGGATGAATGTCTTGTAATATAGAACTTTATAAAAAAACAAAGGCATCGGAAAGCAAAAACTTTCCGATGCCTTGATGCTTTTTATTGAGTCGTTTAGATATATTTCATCAGAATGTCCCAAACTGCAATGATGTGGCAGATACTACCAGCTAAAACGAAAAAATGGAACACGGAATGCATGTATTTCTTCTTGTTGATACTGTAGAATACGGCGCCCGTAATGTAGCAGACGCCTTCGGCAATAATCCACCAGACTGTGGCGGTGGATACGGAGTCTATCAAAGGTTTAAAGGCAACCAGTACCGACAATCCCATGCCTACAAAGCAGATGGTCTCCAGGTTGCTGTGATCCTTGAGTCTGGCAAAACTCATGATGGTTCCGGCAATGGCGCAAGCCCAGATAAAGATAAAGAGGCTCCATCCCCAATATCCCTGGTCTCGCATCGCAATGAGCGTGATTGGCGAGTAAGAACCGGCAATATGCCAGTAGATGGCGGCATGGTCCCATTTGCGCAGTCGCTCCTTCCATTTACTCCAGGCAGAAACGGCATGGTAAACCGTTGAGGCGATGTAAGACATCAGCATACCGAACAGATAGAGGATAACTCCCGCCGTAGCCCATCCGTTATGCATCGTAAAACACCAATATAAGAAGATGGCTCCCACGACAACGCCCATTAGGATACCTCCTGCATGCGACCATGAGTTCCAAAGTTCTTCTTTATGACTGAAATGTATCTTTAGTTTCATATCTCTATATATCTTTTCGTTACACATTCTGCTGATTTTGAGAAATTGGGATTGCAAACCACTATATCTAAATCGTTATCAGCTATAACATTGCAAAGATACTAAGAATTTCTTAAAGTGGACTATCTTTTAGGAATTCTTTCGATTTCTAAAGTGTTTTCTTTGCTTTATTTGCTGATTGTTTGTCCTTTTCTGCTTTCTTCGAAAAATAAATCAAAAAAGTATTGGAGTGTATTGGATTTTTTTATAATTTTGCGATGTGAAAACGAGAAATCATCTCTCACAAAATAGAAACTATAAACGCAACTAATAACTTAGAAAGGTAATATGAAGTTAAAATCAATTGCACTTATATTGATGACTGTCGCACTTCCGGCGATGGCAGAAAAAGTATCTGTAAATACAAAGGGTATGTCGCTCATTCTTGATGTTGAGAATGGAAAGCCTGCCCAGTATCTCTATTTCGGTACTAAGTTGAATTCTAACGATTTGCAGAATCTGAAGGTCGCTACTGATGGCCGTATGGATGCTTATCCGGCTTACGGACTGAATACTCCAGCTGAAGCGGCACTTGCTATGCGACATAGTGATGGCAATCTTTCAACTGCACTCGTGGCTACGGGCTGTGATGTGAAGAACGAAGGAAATGCTTCTGTTACGACCGTTCATCTGAAAGATCCTGTATATAATATAAAGGTAGATTTGAAGTATCGTGCATACAATAATGTTGATATGATTGAGGCATGGACCGAGATTCTGAATGGTGAAAAGGGTACTGTTACCCTGACTACCTTTGCATCGGCTATGCTTCCTATCCGTCGTGGAGATGTCTGGATGAGTCATCTTTCCGGTACTTGGGCAGCAGAGGGACAATTGAGTCATGAAAAACTGCAGCCAGGAGAATTTGTAATCCGAAACAATGATGGTACCCGCAATTCGCATACCGATCATGCAGAAGTCATGTTCTCGCTCGATGGTAAAGGACAGGAAAATGCGGGTAATGTTATTGGTGCAGCCTTAGTTTATAGCGGAAACTATAAACTGAAGACGGTTACCGATGATACCGAATATCATTATTTCTTTGCCGGTATTAATGAACAGAACTCTGAATATCATCTTAAGAAAGGTGAGACTTTCAAAACTCCTGCACTCGCTTTGACCTATTTCAACACAGGGCTTGAGCGGTGCAAGTAGAAACTTCCATAAATGGGGACGCAAATATATCTTGGCACATGGAGATAAGGAGCGTGATATCTTGCTCAACTCTTGGGAAGGTGTTTATTTCGACATCAACCAGAAGGGAATGGACCAGATGATGGCTGATATCCATAGTATGGGTGGTGAACTCTTCGTAATGGATGATGGATGGTTCGGAACCAAATATCCTCGTGTTACTGATAACTGTGCACTCGGCGACTGGGTGGTTGATACCAAGAAACTTCCTAATGGCATTGAAGGCTTGCTGAACGATGCCAGGAAAAAACAGGTAAAGTTTGGTATCTGGATCGAACCGGAAATGACCAATACTACCAGTATGCTCTATGAGAAGCATCCTGATTGGGTTATCAAGGCCCCTAAGCGAGATGCTGTTCTGGGCCGTGGCGGTACCCAGCTGGTGCTCGATCTCTCAAATCCAAAAGTACAAGACTTTGTTTTCGGTGTAGTAGACAATTTACTTACTAAATATCCAGATATAGCCTACATTAAGTGGGATGCCAATATGCCTATTATGAATCATGGCAGCCAATACTTGTCTGCAGCCGATCAGAGCCATCTCTACATCGCTTATCATCAGGGATTTGCGAAGGTTATCGACCGTATTCGTGCTAAGTATAAGGATGTGGTGATTCAATGTTGCGCAAGTGGCGGTGGCCGTGCCAATTGGGGCATGCTCCGTGGTTTTGATGAGTTTTGGGTAAGTGATAATACGGATGCCATGCAGCGTATTTATATGCAGTATGGAACCAGCTATTTCTTCCCAGCCATCGCCATGGCAAGTCATATCTCTGCTGTGCCAAACCATACCGTATTCCGCACAACTTCCTTGAAGTATCGTATTGATGTAGCTATGAGCGGACGTCTTGGAATGGAAATCCAGCCAAAGAATATGACGGATGAGGAGAAGGCTCTCTGTCGAAAGGCTATCTCTGAATACAAGGAGATTCGTCCTGTTGTTCAGTTTGGCGACCTTTATCGTTTGGTTTCTCCGTACGATAATCAGGGCTTGTCTTCTATTATGTATGTTAGTGAAGCAAAAGACAAGGCTGTTTTCTATTGGTGGAAATTGGCAAACTTCTATAATGTTCATTTGCCAAGAGTTAAGATGGCTGGTCTGGATGCAAACAAGATGTATAAGGTACGTGAGCTTGATGTCATCGATAATACTCCTTTGGCTTGCGATGGTAAGTCATACTCTGGCAAGTATTTGATGGAACATGGCTTGGAAATGCCATTGGAGCATAATGTTGACTGGGGTAAAAAGAACGATTGGTCTTCTCGTGTTCTCTATTTGGAGGCTCAATAAAGGCTGGTTTTCTTTCGCGCGTATATATATAATAAGGAGAAGAATGGATTTGAAACCTGAAAAGTGTTTACGAGTGTTAAATTT
>USJD01000173.1 GCA_900554835.1 uncultured Prevotella sp.
TCCCTTGTTTTAGTTACCTTTGCGAGGGAAATCATTTTCGTTTTATAGAGGAAAGGTACAATAAAAAAATGAATAAAAGATTATTTTACCTGCTTTTTTATTCTACAAGCGATAAAATAATCTTTCATTCATTTCCTGTTTTATTCTTTTACTTCTTGATTTTATCTTTTTACTCCTTGAGCATTTTATGTTTTCTGAAACATTTATCCTTTTAGGATTTTCTGAAGTTCGGCGAAATCATCAATGATCCATTCTGCAGCGGCAAGCTGCTCACGGGTTCCGTTTCCATAAGTTACGGCACAGGCCCTGCAACCGGCATGATGCGCCATATCCACATCGAAATTCATGTCACCAACCACTAAGGTTTCTTCAAGCATATCCTTCACGTCATCAGGCGAAGTTACAGGATTTTTCATTCCTCTCATCTCTCCCAGTGCCTTGAATACCATATCGGGTGCAGGCTTCACATGCTCCACATCATCACCCGCCACGATAGAGGAGAATATATCCTCCAACTGCATCTGTTTCACATATCCATCCAGCGAGCAATGGTTTCTGCTGCTTGCCATTCCCAATACAAATCCGCGATGATGCAACTCCCTGAGTGTTTCTATCACATGAGGAAACGGCTTTACGATCATCGTTTGCTTGTTTTCCAGGAATATCTCGCGATAAGTAGCTGCACACTCCATCCCTTCCTCATCACTCATATCAAAGAGCGAGACGAAAGCCTCATCCAGTCGCAAACCGATAGTCTTGGCACATTCCTCATCCGTTTTTACTTCGAGATGCCTGACCCTCATCGTGTCCTGCAAAGTCTTGACGATCAGACTTTGAGAATCACCGATCGTACCGTCAAAATCAAAGATAATATATTTCATGTTTCTTTTATAAACTGTTTAAAATCCATTATTGTAAAGATAACTTTCCCGAGATTTCTCTTTACGATTGCAAAGTTAACGATATTTTGCGACTCCACCAAATTTGGGGCGACGATTAAACCCCATGTAGCATATTTAACAACTTTTACTGATAGAACGGCGAATGTTGAATATTCCATAAATTCTTATGCAAAAGTTTGCAGATAGGAAAGAAAAGTGTATTTTTGCCGTAAGAACAGTAAAGGAATTCATTATGAAGAAGAAATTAGTTTTGACGGCAGCTGTTATTGCAGCTCTGTCAGTTGGCTCCTGCAATAGCAAGAAGACCAACAATCAGGAAGCTGACCAAGATAGTCTCAGCTATACAGAGAAGGATTCTCTCGAATCCAATGCCTTCGTCCTCGATTCTATCGCAGGTACTTACGAAGGAACACTCCCTGCAGCCGATTGCCCAGGTATCAAAACCGTGCTCACACTCAATGCCGACAGTACTTACCAGTACTCAGCCGACTATATCGAGCGCAAGGATGGTCACGACGAAGCAAGCGGAATCTTCAAGATGCTGGCTAATGGCGTAGTAGAAATCACCCGCCCTTCAAGTGGCGAGAAGTCATACTACAAGGTAAAGGATGCCCAGAGCCTCATCATGACCGATTCTCTCGGCACAGAACCGGAGGGCGCAATGGCCAAGCACTATGTGCTGACCAAGAAGAAATAAGCCCACAGACTTCACCCGTCAGTATCGTCTCAAAGGACGATATCTGACGGTATAAATCTGGTTGAAGTAAGCCTTCCATTCATTCGGCTCCTTATCGTCGCTTCTGACAATACGGATGCCATAAAACCGGGTGCCCGTCTCCTTGTATTCCTTGAATCTCGACAGCATAGCCTGCGAGGGATTCGGAATCAGGAAGTCGGTTATCCAAAGTACGTCTGCATTCACATAATGCAATCCATCATGATCGAGCAACTCGAACATCTGGCTCATCATTTTTTTCGCAGATGTTCCTCCTCCGATAAAAGGGAGATGACTGGCTGATGCAGTATCTTCCGTCCCTTCCACAATATTGATTCCAATCTTCTTCAGCCGTTCCACCTTTCTCTTAGCCATGAGATCGATGGCATGTGTACTCACCGAGAAATCTATCAGAAAACAGTCTCGCTCCAATTCTTCTGCCGTTTCTTCTATCAGGGAAATGAGCGTGGAAGAAATTCTTTCAGGAGTGCCATACATACTCGCAGAAGTATCGAGGCAGACTATCATAGGACCCTTGCGGGAGGCATGTGTAAAACCGAGTTTGCGGGAAGGCTTAGCCATCTCACTCTTATAGCGGAAAGTCTGCAACCTACGCGTGCGATACTTATATATAAAGAGTCCCTCCATGTCCTCATCACTGTATTGTGCAAGTTCGAGCGGAAGAAGCGAGTTGAGATCATCGCCCACGGTAATGCCCTCAATATCACTTCCTGAGGAATGTTCCATCTTCATATCAACACCCGAAGCGATGGTCAGCCGGTCCTTACCATTGGCATCCGCCACACGTCCCATCTTCGCTACAATCTCCTTGATTTCAGGATATTGATCCTGTATTTTCATCTCGTTCAGTCGGCGCTCAAATTCCGTCTCTGTCCAGGCGTTCTTCATCATTTCCCATGCCTGAACCGCCCGCTGTTCAGAAATACCCTTCAACTTCATATTGCGAGTTATCTGATCCATCATGCGGACCAATCCGGTCTCGAGATGAGTCTGTCTGAGCGCTATGAAGTCCTTCAGTTTAGAAATCACCTGCTGCTCTATACAAGCCTTCCAATCCCTTACCAGCCGTTCCCAGTTCTCAGCTTTGGAAGCGCCGATAGAGGAATGCAACCTGTCAGTATCTCCATCATGAATTTCTCCATTATGATTAGCTTGAACAGACTCCTCCCCGAAAAGCCGGAGGAAGAAAGTTTTGTCGAATCCATCATTCCGATGCTCCTCATCAATCTGGTCAAGCAAGGGTCTCCAAACCTCTTCGTTCATCCTACGGAAGGGAGTCCAGTCGAGCACATCATCAGCCCGATGACTTTCCGTCCAGGCTCTCTGTCGCTGGAATCTCATGTGGTGAACACATTCCACGATGAATTTCCCCACAGTCTCATAGAAAATCTTACTCTTGATTCTGCTGTTAACCACCTGGCGCTGGAATTTCTGCACCTCTTCACCAGTCTCTGCAATAGTAACTTTCAAGGTAAAGAGGCGAATCAGATAATCCTTGAGCGGATCTTCTTTCAAATTCCAAGGCATGACAGTATTTGCCGGATCAGGAATCTTCACCTGTCCCGACTTGCAGAAATCATCCAGCATTTTCAGGTAGAACTGGGATTCAACCAAGTCCTTATTGGTCTGATATTTCATTTTTCCATCAGATATTCAGCAAAGATGCGGGCAGCACTCTCCACCTTTGCAGCACAAGGGCGAGATTTGTAGTATTCTGCCGTACGGGCTGAAGCCACATAACTGGACTGTGCCTTCTCATATCCTTTCAGACCGAGGATTTCAGCACAGATGATACTGCCATTCTGCTGCTTTGACTTAGCTAACAAATCCTGCACCACCTTGTAGCAGGCAGACTTACCTTCCCGGTCGTCGCCTTCGGTCTGACCGCAGTCCAGCCCCACCAGTACGACAATACCTGATACTGCGCCACACATCATGCGCATTCTACCCACTCCGCCGCCGAAGCCAGCACCGATACGTTTAGCCATTGTTTCATCGAGACCATACAGATCAGCAAAAGCAGCCACCACAGATTGGCAGCAGCCATAGCCCTGCATGAAATTCTCCACAGCCTGATGCACACGACCCTCCAGTTCAGGAGACAATATTTGATTTTCTTGATTCATATTTTCAAAATTCTAAATTAGCGCAAGCAGCTGTCAATGCTACTTGCACTTTAGCGTTGCATAATTATCTATTCCGTCACCCACTTCGTGATGTTCCGTTCTTCTTTCACACTGAAGTTGATGCCCACTTTCACTATCTTCTTGCCACTCATGGCAAAGGCATCTGCATAGCGGTTGGCGTTGATTTGGGCGAGAGCGTCCTCAGCCGTCTTGTCAAACTTCAGTTCCATGACGAAGATATGGTCGGCGGTTTCGAGCGTGATGTCTGTCCTGCCCTTAGCCGTATGCTGCTCCACCACAATGCGATAGTCGGTGAGCAGGGCGAAGACAAGATACATCAGTTGCTGGTAATGCCCCTCATACTGCGTATTGTCGCAATAAGGAACGGTGGCAAGGAAAGTCTTGAGCAACTCCAAGGCTCCATCGATGTCTCCCTTTCTAATGAGAACAGACATCTGGGCGATGGCAACCTTTCCCTTAGGAGAACGGCGAGAAAGATAGTTAGGCAAGAGACTCTTGAATAAGCCCACACGTATCTCCTTGTTCGGGATACCCAACTCGTAGAGTTCCGATTCCTCGTCAAAGCCCTTGATGGTGACATACCCACTCTGATAGAGCAATGGCACTATCGACTCCATCTCTTCGGTCGGTGCATCGAAATCGGTAACGTCAGCCAATTCCTTCTCGCCGATGTCTATAGGAGAGACATCAAACTTGCGCATCATCTCTATCAAGAAGGTCGGCGTGCCCGATGCAAACCAGTAGGCACCAACTTTCATGCGAGAGAAACAGTTCAGCAAACTAAATGGATTGAAGACATCTGGTGAAGGCCATGTAAAATGATAACCATCATAATTGTCTTTGAGCTTCTGTATGGCTGCCTCTCTTGACAAATCCATTTTTTCCGCCAAACAATCAATGTCCTCCGTCATTTCCGACAGCAACTCATCCTTGGTAATACCACAAACACCAGCATAAGCCTCGTCCATGCTGATGTTCGAGATATTATTCAGCTCGCTGAAGATGCTCAACTGCGAGAACTTGGTGATTCCTGTCAAGAATACGAAACGAAGTAATGGCTCGCAATCTTTCAACGGACTATAGAAATTGCGCATGATGGTGCGAAGACGATTCAACTTTTCATCATCGTGAACCACATCCAGCAATGGAGCATCATACTCATCTACGAGAATGACCACCTGCTTGCCAGTTTGCTCATGCGCTTTCTGAATCAAGTCGGTGAGACGATTGTTTGCGCCTTCTCGATGTTCTTTGATGCCAAATTTCTTCTCTTGGTCTTCCAACTGATAGCCCAAGTAAAGTTTCAGTTCTTCTTCCTCCTGATGTTTTCCACCAGCCATACTGAAATGCAGCACTGGATATTCCGTCCATTCCTTCTCCAGTTTCTCTATCGCCAAGCCTTCGAACAACTCTTTCTTGCCCTCGAAATAGCTTTTGAGCGTAGAGACGAGAAGAGACTTTCCGAATCGTCGTGGGCGACTCAGGAAGATATATGTGTCACTAGTATGCGTCATACGATACACATACTCCGTCTTATCGACATAGAATCTGTCTTCCTTACGGATTCTTTCGAATGTCTGAATGCCTATCGGATATAATTTTCTTGCCATAACTCCGCCTTTCTTCTTATTTTTGTGCAAATTTAAGTAAAAACTATGAAAGAACAAAATTTACGCAAAAGTATTTTGCGCCTGCCATATAAATCCACTAATCCTCATACAGCTTCATCGTATCCTGCCTGGTGAAGGCAAGTTCCTTATAGAAATCACGGAGATAAGCGGATACCTCTGCCTTGTCATCGGATGAGACGAAAAGATTGTCGCCCAGTTGATGCTCCAAGGACGTCAGACCATCAGACAACGACTCTATTTCTCCCTCATAATCTCTGCCCTCATCAGGGGTCTTACGAATGCGATGATACTTGATGTCTTCAGCAAGCGCATTCTTCATCTCCACCAGTTTCTCTGCCAAAGGAGCAAAAAGAGCACGGATCACGATAGTACGGATGGCATCCCTTTCCTCCGGTTCCTGCCAGAGACAATGATAGATAGGAAGCAGGTCGCAGCAATCAACCTCTTCCCTGTCCTGCATGAAAGCAGAAGTACGGAGCAGACGGGCAATATTCTTCCAGCGACGGTCGCTCACGTAGATATTCCTGCGCTCAGCAGCCTCATCCACATTCACGGCTCTCAAGGATTTACGAATGACGGAAATGACATCCAGCACCTCCTCCTTCACACCTATCCTATTGATATTCTCCGACCATTCCGCATATTCCTCACCAGTAATCTTCAATTCAGAAAAATCTGCGTTATTTGCGAAATCTGCGTGACCTAAGCCCCCCGTAGAACCAGAGAAATCTGCGTGAGAATCCAAGAGCATCGCCCTGAAATTCGATTCCTTCTTAATCGGACGACTCTCAATGCGAATGACAAATCGGTCCCAGAGAGCCTCCAAGCCCTCGCCCTTTGCCGGCAACTCATTGCTGGCAGCCACGAGAAGTTTCAGCGGAAGGTGCATCTCCCGATTACCATTGCGGAACAGTTTTTCATTGATCACCGTGAGAAGCGTATTCTGAATAGCAGGCCCCGCCTTCCAGATTTCATCCAGAAAGACCACATCAGCAGTAGGCAGATAACCATCCACCGCACGCTCATAAGTATCAGAAGACTTTAATTTCTGAATACTCACAGGACCGAAGATTTCATCAGGAGTAGAGAAACGCGACATCAGGTACTCAAAACTATGAGCATCTCTGAAAGCAGTCTTCAACTGACGGGCCACCATACTCTTCGCTACTCCAGGAGGGCCTAAAAGAATAACGCTCTCGCCTGCCAGAGCGGCAAGGAGCGAGAGCGAAATTTCAGTATCTTTTTCATATATGCCCCGGTTCATTTCCTGGAGCAAAAGTTTAAATCTTTCCAGCATGCAATTACTTTACGTTGCCCACCTTAATCAAGTACTCAGCAATCTGCACAGCATTCAAGGCAGCACCCTTGCGAATCTGGTCGCCAGTGAGCCACAAAGTATTGCCGTTGTCATCAGCCAAATCCTTGCGGATACGACCTACATAGACATCATCCTTACCAGCGCTCTCCAAAGGCATTGGATAAACGTAGTTCTGAGCATCATCCTTCACGGTAACGCCTGGAGCAGCCTCCAGAGCCTTGCGGATATCCTCTACAGCCAATGGCTTCTCTGTCTCAAACCATACACTCTCTGAGTGAGAACGGAGAGAAGAAACACGCACACAAGTAGCACTTGTACGAACATCAGAGTGCATGATCTTGCGAGTCTCATTATACATCTTCATCTCCTCCTTGGTGTAATCATTTGGAGTCATCTTGTCAATCTGAGGAATGACATTGTAAGCCAACTGATGAGGGAACTTATTGATATGATCAGTCTTACCAGTCTCAATGATGTCCTTATACTGCTGCTCAAGTTCAGCCATAGCTGCAGCACCAGCACCGGAAGCACTCTGGTAAGAAGAGATATGAATCTTCTTGATATGACTCAAGTCATCGATAGGCTTCAAAACCACTACCATCATAATAGTAGTACAGTTAGGGTTGGCGATGATATTACGAGGGCGGTTCAGCGCATCCTCAGCATTCACCTCAGGCACAACCAGAGGCACATCGTCGCACATACGGAATGCGCTAGAGTTATCAATCATCACGGCACCA
>USJD01000174.1 GCA_900554835.1 uncultured Prevotella sp.
GACTTACGATACGTATTTCCCAGGATGGGAAAGGACGTACCAGATTTCAGAAGTGGGCAGTATGCCAAGCTTCAATGGTAGTAAACCTTTTAGTTTTAACCAAACATCTGGAGCGATTGCCCCTGGTGTGAAAGATTATGCTCCAATGGTAGAGGCAGCAACAAGATTTGTTGATATGGATAAAGAACAATGCAAGTTGGAAAATCAAAACAGCATGGAGGCTAACGTTTTGATGGCAGACAGTTGTTTCTTTGATATTTTCCCGCAAAAGATATTGATGGGAAAGGCAAAGGAAACTTTATCTCGTCCGCTATATTGCATGATTGATTCCAAATTGGCAGAGCAAATAGGAGGAAATGTGGTAGGCAAGCATTTTACTATTCCTGAATATCCAGGCAAAACATTCACTATAGGTGGCATTTTCGAAAGCTTTCCTTGGGGCGCATCTCTACATAACAGACAAATTCTGGTGTCTTTATGCAGTATAGGAGACCTTTGGGGCTATGATGGCAGAAATCAATGGGTGGGAAATGACAACTATTTCTCTTACATCCGTTTGGCGAAAGGACATGAGATAAGTGAACTTCGTCCTTACATCAAAAAAATGAAGAAAGACCATTTTACTGCAGAGGCGACTCAAACGCCAGGATTCACCCTTGACTATGAATTTACTATACTCAGCGAGGTGTTTACCCAGAATTCTTATATCAAGATGATGGGATGGATTTTAGGCATTATAGCTTTCGTGTTGCTCTTCACTTCCGTGATGAACTATCTGCTTATCATCGTAGGAAATCTCGTGACTCGTTCTCGTGAGATGGCTGTCCGAAAATGTTATGGTGCAGAACCAAAGAATATTCATGCCATCATCTTTTCCGAGGCTTTGGTGCATGTGGGGTTGGCGGTAATCCTTGCTGCTGTTCTCGTGTTTCTTTGCAAGGGAACCATCGAGAATTTCCTCTCTGCTCCAATAAGTACGTTGGTGTTCAATCGTGGCAGTTGGATATTGGTTTCCATCTGTTTATTGGTATTGTTGGTAGGTGGATTGGTTCCAGGTTGGCTCTACAATAAGATTCCCGTTGCCATTGCTTTCCGAGGATATAATGAAAACCGTAACCGTTGGAAGTTAGCTCTTTTAGGTGTACAGTTCGTTATTTCGGGCTTACTCTTTAGTTTGCTGTTTGTTGTCAATCAACAGTATAGCTTGATGGTGAATATGAATCCTGGTTACGATTATGAGAATGTGGCTATCGTACATGTGGATGCTATTAATGGCGATCAACGCAGTCGATGTTTGTCTGAAATCAAGCGTATGCCGGACGTGAAGGAGGTAGCTTCTACTTGTTCTGTTCCGTTGGAAAGCTATGCGGTAAATGGAAATAATTTGTCGTTGCCAGATGATAGAAAGTCGTTACAGATTGTCCATGATGCATGGGGAGTGGATGACAACTATTTCAGAATGATGGGAATCGACTTTGTGCAAGGTTCGTTCTTTACAGAACGCAATGACAGTTCTCGCCAAGTGATTATTGATGAGGCTTTGGCTAAGAGATTAACTACACTCGGACATTGGAAAGATGGGGCTGTAGGCAAGCGAGTTTACATTTCTTCACATTGTAATGAGGATGAAACGATGACGATTTGTGGTGTTGTCAAGAATATCAAATACGGAGCAGTTACTTCTGAGGATGCGGAGTTCAAGAATATGTCTTTCGTTTACTTCTATGCTCCTTGGACGGCTCCCTATATGCTTGTCAAGTTCAATAATCTGACGGAAGACGCCTTAACTGAGTTGAGAAACAAGGTGCAGTCGATGTATCCTAACAACAAGGTGACGGTACTCGACTATGAATCCGAGTTCAAGGCACAGTATGCTTCCCAGCTCAATTTCCGCAACGGAATCTTGGTTGCCGGCATCGTAACGATGATTATCGCCCTCTTCGGATTGGTGGGTTATACGAGTGATGAGGTGAACCGCCGCCGCAAGGAGATTGCAATCAGAAAGGTGAACGGGGCGAAAGTGAAGGATATTCTTCGCATCTTCCTGAAGGACATCATGAAGATTGCCTTGCCTTGCATCATCGTGGGAGATTTGGGGGCTTGGCTGATTGCCAGACAATGGCTCATGTCGTTCAGCGAGAAGATTACGATGACGCCTTTGCTGTTTATCGGCGTTACCATCATCTTGCTCGTCATCATCGGGCTTTCCGTCGTCATCAACTGCTACAAGGTGGCGAATAGTAATCCGGTGAAGTATCTCAAGGATGAATAAAATTAAAAGTAAAAAAGTAAAAAAGTAAAAAGATAAGAAAATGCTTAAAGTAGAGAATCTTTGCAAGTCATTCCGCACAGAAGATGTGGAGACTATTGCTTTAAATAATGTATCTTTCACAGTAGAAGACGGCGAGTTTGTTGCCATTATGGGACCATCCGGTTGCGGAAAATCCACCTTGCTCAACATCCTCGGTTTGCTCGATAACCCAACTTCGGGAAAATATTTCCTGAGTAATCACGAGGTGGCAAACCTGAAGGAAAAGGAGCGTACGGATGTGAGAAAGGGAGAAATCGGTTTTGTGTTCCAGAGCTTCAATCTGATAGATGAATTGAATGTAGAGGAGAACATCGAGCTTCCTCTTACTTACCTCAACATTCCGAAGGCAGAGCGCAAGGCAAAGGTGCAGGCGATTATGAAGCGAATGGCCATCAGCCATCGTGCCAAGCACTTCCCTCACCAGCTTTCTGGTGGTCAGCAGCAGCGAGTAGCCATCGCCCGTGCCGTGGTCTTCGGTCCGAAGCTCATCCTAGCCGATGAGCCTACGGGTAACCTCGATTCCAAGAATGGTGCCGAGGTGATGCATCTGCTTACCGAGCTGAACCACGAGGGAACCACCATCGTTATGGTGACGCATAATGAGCATGATGCCAAGATAGCCCATCGCACCATCCGCCTGTTTGATGGACAGATTGTGGAGGAGGGCAATCAGCTTTAGTGCTTCTGTTTCTTCTGAAGGGCACCCTATGCTTTGTTAGAAGAGGAATGTCATAAATCGTTTGGTGTTAGCCTCTTTCTGCTTCAGCTCTTCTTCCATTCTTTGTATTGCCATCTTGAAGAAGAAGCGAATGAGGTGCTCGTCGGTTGCTTCCGTACGAATCATGCGGAGGGCAGAAATGTATTCCTGGCGAGCTTCGGATGGGATGATGAGGAGAGGATGATTCAATCTTAAGAGAATGTAATTGCTGATGAGTCGTCCTGTTCTTCCATTCCCATCACGGAACGGATGAAGATATTCGTAGAAGCCATGGAAGCGGGCGGCAAGAATCATGGGATGAACGGCTGCCGAAACGATGGCTTTTTCGGTAGATTCCAACAGCTTGGGAACTCTGGCGATAAGTTCTTCGTGGTCGCCAAATACCGTATCGCCTGCAGCCATGTCCGTGGTGGTGTATTCGCCCGGAATAGCTTCTGGAGAACGGTAGGCAAGCGTGTGGCAGGTAACCCGTCTGTTGATTTCTTTCAGAAGATTCTCGTCGAGCGGATGCTGCGTGTTTTGCATCATGTACTCAAAGGCTTCGAAGTGGTCAAGCATTTCGAAAGCCTCGAAAAGAGTCTTTCCGGCAGGAATCATCCCTAATCCTTTCTCCTTCAGTTCCCGGGTATCATCTACGGAGAATGAATTGCCTTCAATGGCGCACGAAAAAGTAGAGAAGAGTACTTCATTATATTTGATGTACTCTTCTCTATCCATTTTATTGATGATAAGGGTTTGATATTTTCCTCTCAAATCCTCGTATTCCTTGATTTCCTTTTCGAATGCCATAATAATTTACCAGTTGTCGTCAGTGGCTTTTTCTTTAAGTTTGTTGTCTAACTTATCTGTTAGAATACGGAAACAAGCTTCGCTATTGACTAAAGCTCTTGAAGAAGTAACTTTTGGATGTATCCAATTCATTTCATTATATGGATAACAATCTTTTAAATTCCAAATTTGGGAGTCCTGGGTTATTCCATCACCAGTTACACCAAACGAACCAAACAGAATAACATATCCGCTGTCATCGTTTGTTTTTAAAACTTCATAATTCTGCAAAGTATAAGTGAATCTGATCTTGCCATCTTTGAAATCAAATCTTAGCAATGGTCTAATGCTAACTCTATAAGAGTTGTCTCCCATAGTTCGTCTTGCGATGTTTGGTAAATAGCATCTTGTAAGAATAATCCCTTTATTTTCGTCACATGATTGGACCGCAGATTGAGCGTTTGAACTCATAGATATAATCCAATTTAGTACTTGGTGGTACAGCTGTGATTTATCTTTTCCTGGGTATTCTTTTATAATGCAGAGTTCTAATTCTCCATTGCTGTTTAGTTGATATTTTTTTGAAATATCTTTTGCTGTAGCAGACCATGACTTATCGCCACGTTGTACATAGCTTTCAAGTTCACTTCTGGAAATAACCTGAGAATGAACAATTAAGCTTGACAAGCAAAGCATAAATATAAAAATAACCTTTTTCATATTAAAATGTGTCTTTGTTTACTTGATCCATAATTATTATATTAAACTAATGCCGTCTCGATTTACATTCTCGTAAAAAGGGGTGAAGTTATACGATTCCCATTCTTTCTTTGTGTAAAGAATGGGATTGATTTCTGTGCCGAGGTCGCAACCTAATAAGACAAACGGGTAACTTACTTTGTCATAGTCTGTTTGCTCCAGTTTGGCTTTATCTAAAAGGATAAGAATGTCCCAGTCTGAATCGTTGCGAGCATCACCTCTCGCTCTTGATCCATACAATATAGCCTTGCTGCCTAAAGGAATAGCAGATTTAGCTATTTCTTTTATCTTTAATATGGTCTTATCGTCTGTTGACATAAGCTTAATCTTTTATAATGGCAAAGATATGGTAAAAAAGCGAAAGTGCCAAACTTTCCTCCCCAAAATTATACTTTTTTATGGGATGATGATGCGGAAGGTGGTGATTCCCTGCGCCTTGTCCTGATGGAGCGAGAGACTGCCGCCGCTTACTCGCATGATTTGGCGGGAGAGGGAGAGCCCGATTCCGCTTCCTTCCGACTTCGTGGTGAAGAACGGGATGAAAATATGAGAGGCTACATCTTCGGGGATGAGACCAGCGTTGTTGCTCACGTCGATGATGATGGATTCCTGGGCATTGGTGTAGGCTTGGAGACGGATAAATGATAATTTTTCCTTTTCCTTGAAAGCTTCTACGGCATTCTTTAGAAGATTTGTTACTACGTGAGAGAGGAGGCTCTCATCGGCGTAAACCAGCAAATCCTTGGGAGAAACTTCTATCTCTACATCGTGGTTACAGAGCAGCGCCATTCTTTTTAGGAATGGTTCCACATAGAAGAGAGCTGGCTGAGGCTGGGGAACATGGGTGAAACGGCGATAGTTATTGACGAAAGCCAATAGTTCTGTTCCTGTTTTGTGGATGGTTTCCAAGCCTTGCTTCAAGTCTTTATCCTCTGTAACCCGGGTAAGCAGAGTCTCGCTCAACGAAGTAACCGGCGTAATGGTATTCATGATTTCATGGGTCAGCACACGAATCAGCTTGATCCAAGAATCCACCTCCTGATTGCTCAGCTCGTGGCTCACGTCGCTCAGGGCGATGATGCGCACGTGCTTGTCTTTCAGCATGGCTTGCGTCTCATGCTTTGCCAGGTGTTCATCCTTCAGTTTTCCTTTTACCTGGTTCATGTGGGTAAGCACATCCGTATCGAGCAACCGGAGGGCAGCCTGGTTATGCTGCAGGATGTTGTCGTGGCTATCCACCACCAGGATTCCCGTATCCACCGCATTCAGAATCTGCTCGTAATATTTCTCCCGTTCCATCTGCTCCTCTCTCGTATGTTGCAGGAAGAGCTTGATTCGGTTGAGGGATTGATGCAGAATCTTATCCTCCTTAAACCTCTTCTCCGTAGGAAAACTGAAGGAGAAATCCCCATTATCTATCGCATCAAAAAGGAAGGTTACCTTCTTGATGTTACGGCAATAGTGGCGGTAGAGGCGAATGTACCCCACTACAGCCACGAGCAAAAGCACGATAATAATCACCTTATTAATATCCATACCTCAAAAACTATAGAATTCTTCACTCTTCACTTTTCGTTCTTCACTTAAATCCCGTATCGCTTAATCTTATTATAAAGCGTCTGGCGGGAAATGCCTAACCTTGCGGCTACCACCGACAGGTTTCCCTCACATTCCCTGATGGTTTTCTCTATCATTCGGCTCTCCATCTCGTCGAGCGTCTGAACCTCTTCCAGGGGCTTCTCTCTTCTCTGCTGGTTTCCGCCGTCAATATCTTCGGCAGAAATCATTCCGCCATCAGATAGAATCACGGCTTTCTCGATGGCGTGCTGAAGTTCACGGATGTTTCCGTACCAAGGCAAACTGGTAAGTTTTTTCTCTGCTTCTTCCGAAAGACGGAGATTCTCCTTATTATATAAATCGCCATATTGATGGAGGAATCTTTCTGCCAATGGAACGATGTCTGATTTTCTCTGTCTCAGGGCAGGCAATTCCAGATGGATGGTATTGATGCGATAGAGCAGATCCTCTCTGAATTCGCCATCGTTTACCATCTGCTGCAGGTTGCGGTTGGTGGCGCAAACCAGTCGCACGTTGATGGGAATCTGCGTGCTTCCGCCCACTCTTACGATGCTTCTGCGTTGCAGGGCGGTAAGGAGTTTTGCCTGAAGGCCATAGGATAGGTTTCCTATCTCATCCAGAAAGATGGTACTGCCGTCGGCAAGTTCAAACTTGCCCGGTTTATCCACCTTGGCATCAGTAAAAGCACCCTTCACATGACCGAAGAGTTCGCTCTCGAAAAGGGTTTCCGTAATAGCTCCCATATCCACAGGCAGCATCTTTTTCGCACTTCTTGTGGACATACGATGTATTTCATTAGCCAATACCTCTTTACCCGTTCCGTTTTCGCCCGTAATGAGGATGTTTGCATCAGTTGCGGCAACCTTTTCTACAATGCTTCTCAAATTGTTCATCACTTCGCTATCTCCCCAATACATCATGCCAGTCGAATCATTTCCACCTTTTCTGCTGATAGCTTTATCTGTAGGCTTGTTCTTATCCCTTGCCTCTATCAGCGTACGAACCAATTTCTCATTTTCAAAAGGCTTCACGATGAAGTCGGAGGCACCTTCCTTGATGCCTGTTACGGCAAGTTGGATGTCGGCATAGGCGGTAAAGAGCACCACTTCGGTTTTCGGGTTGAGACTCTTGATTTCCCTGAGCCAGTACAATCCCTCATTTCCCGAATTGATTCCGCTGGAGAAGTTCATGTCGAGGAGCACCACGTCGGGATGCTCCTCTCTCAGTTTGGCTGGGATGGAGTTAGGGTTGGCGATGGTGATGATGCCATCGAATATGGGTT
>USJD01000175.1 GCA_900554835.1 uncultured Prevotella sp.
CTTAACTCCTCAGCGACCGTAGGGAGCGATAACTCCTTTAACTTCTTTAACTACTTCTGAAATAACTAACTTCGAAAGCTGAATTTAATCAAATAGAGAAAGGGACAACTGAGAATCTGAAGAATCGTTAGCTTTAGTAGATTCATCAAAATCCGTCTGCTCTTTCTGTGGAGAAAATTTCAAAACCAACTGTTCAGCCAGCTGATCTTTGAAATTGAGTTTGTAAACCCCATGACCACTACCCTTTTCTATGATAGAAGAAGGATCCTTCGCATTTTTGATGAGAAATTGGGAAACATAAGAATGAACGTCCTTGTAATTCAATGGTGTAAACATAGAATTACAAGAATTAAACACATGACGGGCAATCTTTTCAGTTTTAAGACCATTATCGCCGGCCAAAGTTAGAATTCTCAAAATTTCCTGATCAAAATTCATTTAATGCGAGTTCTTTTTTAGAAATGCGTACATAAAAGAAACCGCGGCATTTAGAAATGTCGCGGCAACTTGGAATCATTTTATTTATGCGAGAGCAACCTTGTTGTCCTCGTCTTTAATCTTACCCTCTTTGAGAAGCCAACCAATTCCAAGAATTGCATCTTCTGTTGAAATCTTAGCCATCTCAGCAACTTCTGTAAGAGAAAGAGCGTGATCTGCTGCTGCCAAAGCCTGGTAAACATCACCAGCTCTGAAACCAGCGTTCTCTGCATTCAAGAAGATTGTTTCCTTCTTTTCTGCTGTTGTTTTCTTGGTTGCAGTAGTTTTCTTAGCTACTGGAGCCTTCTTTGTAGCAGTAGCAGTTTTCTTAGCTGCTGCTGTTTTTGTTGTTGCTTTCTTTTCTACCATGTTTTATTCTAAATAATTGTAATATTAGGAAATTTGATACCTATTAAGGCTTTTCTTAGTTTTTTAATTCCCTTTTATAAAAAACTCATCGTTTTCGTTGGCAAATATACGACTTTTTATTGATTTTTTAGTGTTTTTTTGAAAGAAAGTGCCATAAAATGCAAAAAAGAGTTTCATTTTTTGATATAAATCAAGAAATGAAACTCTTAATACGCTATAATTTAGGCATTTACGCCTTTAAGTCTAATTTGATTTCCAGCTCGTCCAACTGCTTTGGATCCAGTTCAGATGGAGCGTCCAACATCACGTCACGACCTGAGTTGTTCTTAGGGAAGGCAATGCAGTCGCGGATACTGTCGAGACCAGCCATGATGCTTACGAAGCGGTCGAGACCGAAAGCAAGTCCTGCATGAGGTGGTGCTCCATATTTGAATGCGTTCATCAGGAAGCCAAACTGAGCCTCTGCACGCTCTGGTGTAAAGCCGAGAACCTCAAACATCTTCTCCTGAAGAGCTGTGTCGTGGATACGGAGAGAACCTCCACCCACTTCAATACCATTACATACGAAGTCGTAAGCCTTGGCACGTACCTGCTCTGGATGCTCATCCAAGAGAGGAATATCATCAGGATTTGGCATAGTGAACGGATGGTGAGTAGCCATCAGGCGCTGCTCTTCATCGCTCCACTCAAACAATGGGAAGTCAATAATCCAGAGACATTTGAACACGTTCTTGTCGCGCAAGCCCAAGCGGTCGCCCATTTCCAAACGGAGAGAGCAGAGCTGAACACGAGTCTTGTTGGCGTTGTCGCCGCTGAGGATAAGAACCAAATCGCCGTCTTTAGCGCCCATCACTTCCTTGATTTCAGCCAATACTTCTGGAGAATAGAACTTGTCGATGCTGCTCTTCACAGTACCGTCAGCATTGTACTTGATGAAGACGAGACCCTTGGCGCCAACCTGTGGTCGCTTAACGAAGTCTGTGAGTTCATTGAGTTGCTTGCGACTATAGTTTGCACAACCAGGAACACAAATACCACCGATATATTTAGCCTCGTCAAAGACAGAGAATTCACCCTTGCCAGCAAACGCATCCTTCAGTTCCACGAATTCCATTCCGAAACGCAAGTCTGGTTTATCACTACCAAATCTACGCATAGCCTCGTGCCAAGTCATTTGTTCCAACTTTGGCAATTCCACGCCACGGATTTCCTTGAACAGGTGGCGAGCCATTTCCTCAAACAGATTGATGACGTCGTCCTGATCAACAAAACTCATCTCGCAGTCAATCTGAGTGAACTCTGGCTGACGGTCAGCACGCAAGTCTTCATCACGGAAGCACTTTGCAATCTGGAAGTAGCGGTCGAAACCAGCCACCATCAAGAGCTGCTTCAAAGTCTGAGGACTCTGTGGCAGAGCGTAGAATTGACCAGGGTTCATACGTGAAGGAACCACGAAGTCGCGAGCACCCTCTGGAGTACTTCCGATAAGGATAGGAGTCTCCACCTCCATAAAATTATATTTGTCGAGGAAGTTACGGATGAGGATGGTCATGCGGTGGCGCAATTCCAGATTCTTACGCACTGTAGGACGACGCAAGTCCAGATAGCGGTATTTCATACGAATATCATCACCGCCATCGGTATTGTCTTCTATTGTAAAAGGAGGAGTCTGGCTCTTGGAAAGAACATTGAGCTCCTTGGCAAGGATTTCAATGTCACCAGTCTCCATCTTTGGATTTTTGCTCTGACGTTCGCTTACGATACCCTTTACCTGGATACAGAATTCACGACCAAGTTTGTTGGCCGCCTCACATAAGTTCATGTCATCAGCTTCGTTGAAAACGATCTGTGTGATTCCGTATCGGTCACGCATGTCAACGAAGGTCATACCGCCCATCTTACGAGAGCGCTGAACCCAACCGGCAAGTGTTACTTCCTTGCCTGCATCAGAGAGTCTGAGCTCTCCACAAGTATTCGTTCTATACATTATCTTATTATGTAAATTGTTTCTGAACTGCAAAATTACAATATTTACTGGAAAGAACAAAAAAAAATCGCAAAAATATTCCATATAAATACTTTTGCGATTCAATTTGTGGGTTTTATCTATCCATTTTGCAGTTTTATCTTGCTGGAAAAAGGGATTCCTTCTTGTAAGAAAACAATTCTCGATGACAGAAGAACTATTTCATCTTTCTGAAAATCTGCCTGTGGAATTTTTCTTCGGCTTTGATGATGGATAATACCTTGTTGGCAGGTAGCATCATGAGAAATCTTCCATGATATTCCTGCTGCAGCTGTTTGATTTGAATATCCAGCTCGTCCTGTTTTCTGATAGCCTCTTCACAAGCCTCATTGTCTTTTGGATTGATCATGCGGAGTCGGCGCATTTCATCAAAAAGCGCTCTTTGCTTCTTCATCATCTGGCGGTAAACCGGGAAGAATGATGCTGCCTGAGATGGGGACAGACAAGCATTGACTGTGATGAACTGCTCCAGATCTGCCTCAAATTTTGCAGGATTGAATGGAGGGCGCTTTTTGTGCTGACCATTAGCCACACCAAAAGTACACAACATCAGAATCATGAGAACGGTCGTTTTCATAATCTGCCCCATTCTGCTTTTTAGTATATCTTTCTTCATCATTGTTCTGTTACTTATTTTATAAGTTTTCTCCTACCAGCGAAGCATAAATCGTCTGATTGTCCATCATGGTGTAATCAGCCATCTGGTCGAAAGTGCCATATTCTGAGCCAGTGGACGAATGATGCAATGGGCAGGAGGATACTGCGTTCCCCTTGTCGGAATGAGCATGATTGCCCACCCAAAGGCTGCCGGCTCCAATCACCAGTACGGCTCCAACGGCTGCAGCCACCTTCTTGATAGGCAGACGGTTCCACCATGTGGCAGGGCGCATCTCTATAATGCGAGCTTCTGATTCTGGCAACAAATCCATCATCTGATCCGTAAAGGATTCAAAATAACCTTCCGGAACAGTGAAGTGATTGGCTTTACCAAACTTATCAATCAATATTTTTTCTTCTTTCTTCATACATCTTCTCCTTTTATTATATCTGACGTAACTGATTGGGAAAAGTTTAATCTTTATTCTCAAAATATTCCGTGATTTTTTTCACGGCCAGATGATATGATGCTTTCAGGGCTCCTTCACTGGTATTTAATATTTTACTGATTTCTGAATATTTCATGTCTTCGAAGTATTTCATCGTGAAAACGGTGCGCTGAACTTCGGGCAGTTTGGAGACGGCTTCCTGCAGTTGGGCCTGTGTTTCGTCGCCATCAAAATAGTTGTCTGCCAAGAGCTGGCTGGCTACTCCAGGATCTTCTATCTCGCTGGCCATTCCTTCCAGCTTCTTTTTTCTGAGAAAGTCGAGCGATTCATTGACCGCTATCCTGTAAAGCCAGGTGCTAAGGGAAGATTTGCCCTGGAAAGTTTCCAAATTTTTCCAGGCTTTTAGAAAAACATTCTGCAAAACATCATTGGCGTCTTCATGAGTGAGTACGATATGGCGAACCTTCCAATACAGTTGCTCGCTATATTGTTGCACCATGGCCGAGAACCCTTCCCTTCTGGTGGCAGGTTCCCGGAGCATGTAAACCAGTTCATTATCAGAAATACTCTTCATTTAACGGTAATTTTTTATGAGATATTGGTAAATGGCCTTGTCAAATCCATATACGTCAGGATATTCCGACCATCCTGCTGGAGTGTTTCCTTTCGTTGGATAGATGGTGTAATAAGCCAGATACAAGGGTACTGCGGGTTCCACTTTGATGGAGTGGATGATTCTCTTCTTGTCGTTCAGCGAATCAGTCGTCATGCAGTAGTTGAGATTATCCAAAAACTTCTCGCTCTTGTCCTTCAGGATGAACTTAGCCAGTTCGAAAGGCTTTTCCACTCTTACGCAGCCATGGGATACTCCCCTATTCTGCTGCTTGAAGAAATCGCGGCTGGATGTGTCGTGCAGATAGACTGAGAAGTTATTGTCAAATCTGAAGATCAGTCTGCCCAGACTGTTGCCCTTTCCGCCTCTTTGCACTACTGCGTACATCGGGTCGCGGAGCAGTCCTGCGTGTACTTGGTTCATGCTCAGTTCCTTTCCCGTCCGCCTGTCCATGACGTAAAATCCGCGGCGCTCGCAATAGGATCGGCTGAAGT
Organism: uncultured Prevotella sp.; assembly: GCA_900554835.1. Taxonomy (GTDB): domain Bacteria; phylum Bacteroidota; class Bacteroidia; order Bacteroidales; family Bacteroidaceae; genus Prevotella. The sequence continues at coordinate 5,026 of USJD01000175.1, forward strand.
AATGGATCATGTCCTTTTCGATGATGCTTCTCGGTACGATCCATACCGGATTCACATCCATGCGCTTGATGGTGCTGGTGAGCAAAGGAGTCTTGGTCTCCGTGGTTCCGCAACCGATGCGCATGGTGAGCGTATCCTTTTCATCAACGGCCATCAGATGGAAGGAAGGGATGTTCACCATGATGTATTTTTTGTGCTTCTGCGGATAGTCTTTCAGTCGCCATCTTGCCCGCTCCATGTTGCAGAACAGCTTGGCTTGCCAGTTTTTCGAGCCTTGTCCTGAGGCAAATTCCTCGGCCAGTTCACGGTAGAAAGTGCCTGCAGGCTGAATTTCGCTGAGGAAAACGGGAACGGAATCTTTCTCTATCTTGCGCAGGGCCATTTGGTAAAAATCATCATCCGGCAAGTCCATCTTGATGTCAAAAAGACCTCTGTATCTTACTGGTCTGCGGATGGTGTCTGGTCTGTGCGCCTTGAGTGTGTCGAGCCTGTTGAGCAGAAAGGAAGGATTCGTGTAGCCAAATCTCTGTCCTGTAGTGTATCTCAGATAAGCCTTGGTCAATTTGTATTCCAATCTGCCGAAGACGTGGTTGATGGGGTGCGCTTCGTCAAATCCCATATCGCGTGTGATTTGGATGTCGTTCTGGATGTCCTTTACGCAGAATCTGTTGGGTGAAAATCCCATTTCTCCTACGGTCTGAAGATATCTGAGCAGCGTGTCGGCCTGAGAGGTAAGGCCATGACGATTAATCCACAAGAAGTTGCCCTCCTGTCGATAATACTTTCTTGTGCGAATGTCTGCCGCCAGATCATCCTTGTCGTTTCTTATCAGGCTGTCTATGACATTTCTCACCTCCATCGAGCGGATAGACATACAGTCGTCTCCGAATTTCCGGTAGTCTTCAAGTGTCACATTGCTGGTAGTACAAACCACTTTTTCCTCACATGAAGAAAAGAGTTCACATGAGGAAAAGAGGAAAAGCAACAAGGACAAATTATATAAAATCCTCTTGATTTTCACATTAATACTATCGTTTCACACTGATTTTACGAGCCACAGAACCCACCTTCACAATGTAGCAATTGGCTGGAAGGTTCAACTCTATTCTCTTGTCGCTGCTGTCAATTCTTCCCTCATAAACCTTCTGGCCTACGATGTTATAGACAGAAACGCTGAGTCCGGCAGCCCCGGTAATATGCAGTGCGCCATTATAGTAGCTGATTCCTACCTGGTTGAAGTCGATAGCATTGACTTCAATGATGGGGTCTGCAGCAGCCTTGAAATTGCCGCCCATCAGCATAGCTGAAGCGAACAGTATATAAAGTAATTTTCTTGTCATAAGCGCTTATTATTTATGAATTCATTTAATACTGCAAAAATAACAAAAAAAGTAGAACCTGCAGCCAAACAAGTCCTACTTTTAATATTATTTAATATAATAAATTACATGATTCCGTCAGCGCGAAGCTTCTCCTGCCATTTCCATGCAGAAGCCAAAACATCCTCCAACTTAGTCTCAGCCTTCCAGCCTAACACCTTGTTGGCCTTGGTGCAGTCGCCCCAGATCTTCTCAATATCACCCTCGCGGCGAGGACCATATTTCCAGTTCAGTTTCACGCCGGTAGCCTTCTCGAAAGTCTCTACGATTTCCAGGGTAGAGTTACCGTTGCCAGTACCGATGTTGAAGTACTCGATAGGCTCAGTCTCCTTGTCCAGTACGCGAGCCATTGCAGCTACGTGAGCCTTGGCCAAATCCACTACATAGATGTAGTCGCGGATGCAGGTTCCGTCAGGAGTATCGTAGTCATTGCCGAAGATGGTAAGTTCCTTGCGAATGCCCATTGCAGTCTGTGTAACGTAAGGGATGAGGTTGTTAGGAACTCCGTTTGGCAACTCGCCGATTTCTGCAGATGGGTGTGCACCGATAGGGTTGAAATATCTCAGCACGATGCTCTTGATGTTAGCACCGCTGTGGATGTAGTCGGCGATAATCTGCTCGTTGATTTCCTTGGTGTTTCCATAAGGAGAGGTGGCCTTCTGATGAGGAGCCTCTTCGGTAACAGGAAGGTTCTCAGGCTTTGGCTGACCATAAACGGTACAGCTGGAAGAGAAGATGATTCCCTTGACATTGTACTTAGGCATCAGCTCCAGGAGATTGATGAGCGATACGATATTGTTGCGGTAATAGAGCAATGGCTTCTGCACGCTCTCGCCTACTGCCTTGCTGGC
>USJD01000176.1 GCA_900554835.1 uncultured Prevotella sp.
TAAAATAGGTATCAAAATCGTAAGGAAGCAACAGATTCGGAAACTTATCGTAGAGCAACTCACGGTCGAAAATACACCCTTGCGTTACCAGATGTCGGATGCCGATATACTGATACCTCGCCAAATAATCGATATTTGAGATACGGGCACGACGCGGCTGGCGACTGATGTACGACATACCATTACATGCACCTGCCGACACCGCCACCGTATATGGGAAATAAACATCATGCTTCATAAAAGCATCAAGTACGCCACTGGTAAAGACGCCACGCATACCTCCACCTTCCAAGACCAAACCAGTTTTTTCCAAATTCAACTTCATAACCTTTATCCTTCCACTGTTTTTTGATTGCATTACACTAATCAAGATTCATACTCTTACAGATTATCACTCTCTGCATTACTAACGATTTGCACTCTGAGAAAACTCATTTTCTTACATTTTGTCCCTCAAAAAGAGCATTTTTATATTAATTATTTATAAATTCGCTAGTTTTTTCTATTTTTGATTGCAAAGATAATACATTTTTGCGAAATAATTGCTAACTTTGCAGCAAAATAAAGTAAAATTCTAAAAATATGTTTAGTAAGGACACTTATATCAGCCGCAGACAAGAGCTTAAGAAGCTCGTCAAAAGCGGCGTCATCATTCTTTTCGGAAACAACAATTCACCTTGTAATTTCCCTAATAACGGATATTACCCATTCCGTCAGGACTCAACATTCCTGTACTATTTCGGTTTGCAGCGAGACGGTTTGGTTGGTGTAATTGACATAGATAACGACATCGAAACTTTAATCGGTGATGATATCGACTTGGTAGATATCGTATGGTACGGAAGCGTAGATAGCGTCCACGATCTCGCAGAGCAGGTGGGCGTACATAATTCTGCACCAATGAAGAGTCTGAAGTCCATCTGCAATGATGCTATGGCGAAGAAACGCAAGATTCACTTCTTGCCACCTTACCGCTATGATATCAAGCTTCAGGTATTTGATCTCCTCGGAATTCATCCAAACCAGCAGAAAGAGGAAGCCAGCATGGATCTCATCAAGGCGGTTGTCAAGATGCGTTCTACCAAGACTCCTGAGGAAATTGAGGAATTGGAGCGTGCTTCTGTTATCGGATATAAGATGCACACCACTGCTATGAAGCTCGTCCGCCCAGGAATCACAGAAAAATATGTAGCAGGACAGGTAAGCGGAATTGCTCACTCTTATGGAGCAATGGTTAGTTTCCCTACTATCTTCAGCCAGCATGGAGAGATTCAGCATGGTTATCCATCTATGAATCTGCTCGAGGAAGGAAGACTGGCACTTTGTGATGCAGGTGCAGAGACTATGAACAATTACTGTTCAGACCATACTCGTACAATGCCAGTCAGCGGTAAGTTCAGCCAGCGCCAACTGGAAATCTACTCTATCGTAGAGGCTTGTCACGACTACGCTTTGGAAGTTGCAAAGCCAGGTGTGAAGTGGGCTGATGTCCACTTTGCCGTATGCCGCTTGCTCTTCGACCGTATGAAAGAGTTAGGTCTTGCCAAAGGTGATACAGAAGAGGCTGTAAAGGCTGGAGCACACGCCATGTTCCTGCCTCATGGTTTGGGCCACATGATGGGAATGGATGTTCACGACATGGAGAACCTCGACCAGATTAACGTTGGTTTCGACGAAGAGGTACGCCCTAATCTGGAGCAATTCGGTACCAACTGCCTGCGTATGGGTCGCCGTCTGCAGGAAGGTTTCGTGGTAACCGACGAGCCGGGAGTTTACTTCATCCCTGCCCTCATCGACAACTGGAAGACATCCGGTCACTGTGCAGAATTCCTCAACTTCGACAAGATTGAGACCTATAAAGATTTCGGTGGTATCCGAATTGAGGACGATGTACTCATCACCAAGGATGGTTGCAGATTCCTGGGCAAAGACCGCATTCCTTATCATCCAAAAGATGTTGAGGAGTTCATGGCAGCCAACAAGGAATAAAATTCCTGAAAGAGAAATCATTTCAGGAATAAGGAATCAGAGAGAAGATATAACAAGAACATTAATATAAAGAGAAAAGAATTCATGAAGAAAACTATGATTGTTGCGGCCTTGATGGCTTTGGTAGCCACAGGAGCAAATGCGAAGAAAGCTGCAGACTCTGCAGAAGTAGCAAAGAACAAACCTGTATTTACTGTAGTAAAGCAGAATCCTATCACTAGCATCAAGGACCAGAACCGCAGTGGTACGTGCTGGGCTTACTCTACCCTCAGCTACTTCGAGAGCGAAATTTTGAAGAAGACAGGCAAGACCTACGACCTCAGCGAGATGTTCGTAGCCAACAAGACTTATATGGATCGCGCCACAGTGGCAGTAAGAATGCACGGCGACGTGAGCTTCTCTGAGGGTGGTAGCGCCTACGATGTACTCTATGCTTTGCAGCACTATGGTATTGTACCTGAGTCTGCCATGCCTGCTCCAGGTTCATTGACAGGTGACTCTCTGGCTAACTTCGGTGAGTTCTTCTCTGTAATGACTCCATACGTAGAGGCAGTAGCAAAGAGCACATCCAAGAAGCTTTCTCCAGCTTGGAAGAGCGGTCTTCAGGGTATCATCAACTCTTACATCGGTAAGACTCCTGAGAAGTTTACATACGAGGGCAAGCAGTATACTCCACAGAGCTTCTGCCAGAGCCTCGGTTTGAATCTTGATGATTATGTAACCATCACCAGCTACACCCACCACCCAATGTGGAGCAAATTTGCTGTTGAGGTACAGGACAACTGGCGCTGGCCTTTGAGCTACAACGTTCCAATGGAAGACATCTGCAAGATCATCGACAACGCTGTAAACAACGGTTATACCGTAGCTTGGGGCGGTGACGTAACAGAAGACGGTTTCACTCGCAAGGGTCTCGGCATCGCTTACGACGTAAAGAAGGTTCGCTCTATGGCCGGTACAGATGCTGACCATTGGTTCAAGCTCTCTAAGGACGAGAAGAAGGAGAAGTTTGATTCTCTCGGCGTAAATGCTCCTGAGATTGTTCCTACACAGGCTATGCGTCAGGAAGCATTCGACAACTGGGAGACAACTGATGACCATGGTATGCACATCTACGGTATTGCAAAGGACCAGAACGGTAAGGAGTACTACATGGTGAAGAACTCATGGGGTGAATATGGCGATTACAAGGGAACATGGTACATGACCAAGGCATTCGTAGCATACAAGACTATGGACTTCATGGTAAACAAGAATGCCATCCCTAAGGATATCCGCAAAAAACTCGGAATCTAAGGATTACAGGAAGAAAAGAAACTTAGATAAATATTTTAAAAAAGGCAGCAATCCATCAGGTTTGCTGCCTTTTTTTGCATAATTCATGCTTTTTCTGCTATTTTCAAGTTAAAACATTTCTATTTGTCGTTTTATTTTTGTAACTTTGACGGCAGAAATAAAAAATAATTAAGATGCATTTTAAATGGAATTATGAAGCACCTACACCTGAGCAAGAAAAAGCAGCGAAGGAACTGGGCGAAAAGCTAAGCATCAGCCCAATCTTAGGACAGCTTCTCATCCAAAGAGGCATTACGACGGAATCGGCTGCCAAACGGTTTTTCAGACCCCAGCTTGCCGACCTGATCAATCCATTCCTCATGAAGGATATGGACATAGCCGTTGACCGCCTCAATGATGCGATGGGACGCAAGGAGCGCATCCTTGTCTATGGCGATTACGACGTAGATGGATGCACTGCCGTAGCTTTGGTCTATAAGTTCCTGCAGCAATTCTATTCCAATATCGATTACTATATCCCCGACAGATATGACGAGGGATACGGAGTCAGCAAGAAAGGAATAGACTTTGCCAACGAGACAGGTGTAAAACTGATTATCATCCTTGACTGTGGCATCAAAGCCATCAAGGAAATAGAATATGCCAAGTCTCTTGGCATAGATTTCATCATTTGTGATCACCACGTGCCAGACGAGGTGATGCCTCCTGCTGTGGCTATTCTCAACCCAAAGCGTCCTGACGATACCTTCCCGTTCAAGCACCTTTGCGGATGTGGCGTAGGCTTTAAATTCATGCAGGCCTTTGCCAAGAACAACAACATTCCGTTCTCCAGACTCATCCCGCTGCTCGACTTCTGTGCCGTGAGCATCGCTGCCGACATTGTGCCTGTAGAGGAGGAAAACCGTATCCTCGCTTTCCATGGTCTCAAACTGCTCAATACCAATCCAAGTATCGGCTTGCGTTCCATCATTGATATCTGCGGACTCAATGGCAGAGAGATCTCAATGAGCGACATCGTATTCAAGATTGGTCCACGCATCAATGCTTCAGGAAGAATGGAAAACGGCAAACTGAGCGTTGACCTGCTGGTAGAAAGAGATTTTGCTACTGCCATCCGCATGGCAAAACACATCAATGAATACAACGAACAACGTAAGGACATCGACAAGCAGATGACGGAGGAAGCCAATGGCATCGTGTCAAGACTCGAAAGCCAGAAACACAACTCCAGTATTGTACTCTACGATGAGGGATGGAAAAAGGGAGTCATCGGCATTGTTGCCTCAAGACTCACGGAAATCTATTTCCGCCCTACCGTCGTACTGACCAAAGATGGTGATATGGCAACAGGCTCAGCACGCAGTGTTACGGGCTTTGATGTCTATTCTGCCATCAAGAGTTGTCGCGATATTCTCATGAATTTCGGTGGACATACATACGCTGCCGGACTTACCCTGAAATGGGAGAAAGTAAAAGAATTCAGAGAAAGATTCCAGAAATATGTAGAGGAACATATCGCTCCTGAACAGACAGAAGCCTTGCTTCATATTGATGCGGAGATTGATTTCAAAGACATCACCAAGCACCTGTACAGCGATCTGAAACGGTTTGCACCTTTTGGACCAGGCAATCAAAAACCGATATTCTGCACGACCAAAGTGTATGACTATGGTACAAGCAAAGTGGTAGGAAGGGAACAGGAGCACATCAAGCTGGAACTTGTGGACTCTAAGTCGAGCAACGTGGTCAACGGCATTGCCTTCGGACAAAGTGCCGCTGCACGATACATCAAGAGCAAACGGAGTTTCGACATTGTATATACCATAGAAGACAATATCTTCAAGAAGAATCAGGTACAACTGCAAATTGAGGATATCCGTCCGAACAACAGTGAGAAATAGGAAAACTCCTGATTTCTGACTCCATCAGACCCAAATGACTAAATGACAGATAAATTTCAAGAGATATTGCGAACATACTGGGGGTATCCTGACTTCCGTGGCATACAGAGAGACATTATCGAAAGTATATCACAGGGTAAGGATACCCTCGGTCTTATGCCTACTGGTGGTGGAAAATCTATCACTTTTCAGGTTCCTGCACTTGCCCAGGATGGCGTTTGCATCGTGATTACGCCCCTCATAGCCCTCATGAAAGACCAGGTTACCCACCTCAAGGAACGCGGTATCCTGGCAGATGCTATCTATGCCGACAAATCCAGAAGAGAAATCATACAGACACTTGAGAATTGTATCTTTGGCGGTGTCAAGATTCTGTATGTCTCTCCAGAAAGACTTTCTACGGATATTTTCCAGACCAAATTACGCCATATCAAAGTAAGCTTTATCACAGTGGATGAAGCCCACTGTATCAGTCAGTGGGGCTATGATTTCCGTCCTTCTTATCTGAAGATTTCAGATATCAGAAAGCTGAAACCTGGAACACCTATCCTGGCACTTACTGCCACGGCTACCCCAGAAGTCGTAGATGATATCCAGAACCAACTCCAGTTTTCTGAAAAGAATGTGTTCAAAATGAGTTTTGAACGCAAAAACCTGGCATATATTGTACGCATTACGACCGACAAGCATGGCGAAATGGTTCATATCCTGAAATGTGTACAGGGTTCTGCCATCATCTATGTTAGAAGCCGCCGCCGTACGAAGGAAATAGCAGAAATCCTCAATAAGAACGGCATTCCTGCCACTTTCTATCATGCCGGACTGGACCCAGCAGTAAAGGATGAACGACAGAGAGATTGGCAGGAAGACCAGATAAGAGTGATGGTTGCTACCAATGCCTTCGGTATGGGTATCGACAAACCCGATGTGAGAATGGTCATCCATATAGATTGTCCAGACTCCCTGGAAGCTTACTTTCAGGAGGCTGGTCGTGCGGGTAGAGATGGCAACAAATCATACGCAGTACTACTCTATGATGCCAGCGATGAACGCAAACTGACCAAACGCATCAACGATACCTTCCCTGAGAAAGAACTGATCAGGGATATATACGAACACCTCGCCTATTTCTTCCAAATAGGTGTGGGGAGCGGTTGCGGAAAAACTTTCGAATTCAACATAGAGAAATTCAGCTATATCTATAAGTATTACCCAACAAAAGTAGATGCTGCTTTGAGAATACTGGAACAGTGTGGTTACATTCATTACGAAGACAATCCCGACGGGAAAGCCCGCCTCATGTTCAACCTGAACAGAAGCGACCTTTATCTACTGGATAATCTGTCAGAAAATGAAGACCAGGTTGTCACGTCCCTCCTACGCGTTTACGGAGGACTCTTCACAGACTTCGTATATATCGACGAATCCCTGATAGCCCAACAGGCAGAGTTGAGTATCCAGCAGGTATATTTCGCATTGAAATGCCTTGCCACCAAACATATCATCACTTTCGTTCCTCGCAGAAAAATCCCGTATATCACCTATACCCGGGATAGAATTGATGGAAATAAGGTCGTCATCACCCAAGAAGCATACGAAAACAGAAAAGAGCAATTCGTAAAACGTATCAGCAGTATGATAGCATACGCACAAACAGACTTTATCTGCCGTTCTCGACAACTCTTAAGGTATTTCGGAGAAGAAACCAAGGAAGATTGCAAGCAATGCGATGTCTGTCTGGAACATAAAGACAACGATTCTGTAGCCAAACAGATGTTTGAAAAGGCGAAAGAAAGTATTCTCCAGATATTAGGTGATCAAAAGAAACACCACATTACAGAATTGAGAGAAATACAAGTACCGAGCCAGCAGTTGGAAAATGCTTTAGAAATGCTGGTATCAGAAAACCAGATACATATAGACGGCAGTTATATCTATCTGTAAAGCTTACAAAAAAGATAAAGAAAACAACAAGAGATAAACAAAAAGAGATAAAATCGGGTAGGAGGTAAATGCTAATCATAAAAGGCATTTTCCTCCTATTTT
>USJD01000177.1 GCA_900554835.1 uncultured Prevotella sp.
CCCCTGATTAACAGTCAGGTGCTCTAACCAACTGAGCTATTGAAGCATTTTGCATCTATAAGAACATGATGTTCCTTATTTGCGACTGCAAAAGTACTAACTTTTCGTGATTCTACCAAATTTTTTGCCTGTTTTTTTTGAGTTTTTCTTCAAAAAGTGCATTTTTTCTTGTTTATAGGCATATTTTAAGACAGAAAATGGCAGTTTTCACAAAGAAATGAGTAATTTTGTAGGCAAATAAACATATTAATAAAAAGGTAAGCATGAATAAAATATGGATCTCAATGCTGGCTCTGCTTTTGGCATTGCCAACTTTTGCACAGAAAGATAAAGATCATGATTTCAAGGTGGCTAAAAACATGGATGTTTTCAATGCCATCTATAAAAACTTGGATATGATGTATGTCGATACACTCAATGCTGATGAGGTTATCGGCTATGGTATCAAGGCTATGCTCGGTAGTCTTGATCCTTATACTACCTATTATCCAGAGTCTGACCAGAAAGAGTTGAAACGCATGCTTACCGGTAAGTATGCTGGTGTGGGTGCCCTGATTCGTTACAACAACCAGTTGCAGACTGTGGTTATCGACGAACCTTATGAGAATATGCCTGCTGCAGAGGCTGGTCTCAAAAAGGGTGATGTCATCCTCTCCATTGCAGATACTTCCATGGTTGGCAAGGAAGTGTCATACGTCAGCGACCATCTCCGTGGTGAACCTGGTACGTCCTTTATCATCAAAATCAAAAGACCGAGCACGGGCAAGGAGATGAAAATGAAGGTTACACGCCGAACCATTCAGATGCCTTATCTACCTTATTATGGTATGTTGCAGAACCAGGTAGGCTATATCAACTATAATAGTTTTACTGAAAATTCTGCAAGAGATGTACGTCGTGCTTTTATCGACCTGAGAAAACAGGGCGCTAAAAGTTTGGTCCTCGACCTTAGAGATAACGGAGGTGGTTCGGTGCAGGAAGCTATCAGTATCGTTAATATGTTCTTGCCTAAAAACAAACTGATACTGCAGATGAAGGGTAAGTTGAAGCGTTCCAATAATGAGTATAAGACTTCTGTGGAGCCGATAGATACGGTGATGCCTATCGCAGTGCTCGTCAATGAAAATACGGCAAGTGCCAGTGAGATAACGAGTGGCAGTTTGCAGGACTATGATAGAGCTATTATATTAGGTACGCGCACGTATGGAAAAGGTTTGGTTCAGGCAACCATGGATCTGCCTTACAACGGACAGATGAAGCTGACCACTGCCAAGTATTATATTCCAAGCGGAAGATGTGTGCAGGCTTTGAACTATAAACATTCGAAGGGCGGATACGTGGAGCATGTGCCTGATTCTTTGACCAAGGTCTTTTATACCGTGGGCGGTAGAGAAGTGCGTGATGGTGGCGGTATCAAACCAGATGTAGAGGTAAAGCCGGATTCGCTTCCAAATATTGCATTCTATTTAGCAGGAGCACGCGACAGTAATGAGGTGATGCTCAATTATGAGGTGGATTACATAGCCAAGCATCCAACAATCGCATCGCCTGAGGAATTTGCTTTGACGGATGCAGACTATGAGGAATTCAAGGCAAGAGTGCTGAAGGCAAACTTTAAGTATGACCGTGAAACAGAGAAGTACTTGAAGGATTTGGAGAAACTTGCTAAGTTTGAAGGATATTATGAGGATGCCAAACCAGAGTTTGAGGCACTGAAGAAAAAACTGAGTCATAATGTGGCAAAGGACCTGGATTATAATAAGGCTACTATCAAGCGATTGCTGGAAAACGCTATCGTGGCAGCTTATTATTATCAGGCAGGTGCCATCCGCAATTCCCTGAGATATGACAAGGTGGTAAAGGAAGCGTCCCGCCTCCTGAATTCTCCGGAAGAATATGCCAAGATTTTACATCCTAAGAAAAAATAAAGAGCATACGATATCTGCCTATATCAGAAGAAAATAAGTATGATTTTGGCTGAAATCCATGCACAATCCATTAAAAATGCGCATGTTAGGAATAAAAAGTTCCATTTTTTTTGGATAATATCGAAAATATTCGTAATTTTGCAAACGTTCAGTGGAATGAGGGGCTCGAAAAGAGTTCCTCATTTTATTTTAATAAGGTATATATGATTGACAAAAACGTCGTAAAAACATTAGTGGATGAGTGGCTCCAAGATAAGGAATATTTCTTGGTAGGCATCGAAATTAGTCAAGACAACAAGATTGTCGTGGAAATCGACCACGTCGATGGTGTGTGGATTGAGGATTGCGTGGAACTCAGTAGATATATTGAGGACCATTTGAATCGTGATGAGGAAGACTTTGAACTGGAGGTGGGTTCTGCAGGATTGGGACAGCCTTTCAAGGTACCTCAGCAGTACATCAACTTTGTTGGCAAAGAAGTCGAGGTGCTTGATGCCGATGGCAAAAAAGTAAAGGGCATCCTCAAGGCTGTCGATGGCAATGATTTTACAGTAGGTGTTGAAGAAAAGGTAAAAGTGGAAGGCAAAAAGCGTCCGGTAAAACAGGAAGTTGATTATGCTTTCCAGATGGATAAAGTAAAATATACAAAATACGTAATAAGTTTCAAATAAACTATGGCTAAGAAAGAGCAAGAATTAACTGCGAGTATGATTGATACATTTCGCGAGTTCAAAGAAACCAAGAATATCGACCGTACAACTTTGGTGAGCGTGTTGGAGGAAAGTTTCCGCAATGTGCTTGCTAAGATTTTTGGTAGTGATGAAAACTTCGATGTGATTGTTAATCCTGATAAAGGTGACTTTGAGATCTACCGCAATCGTGTCGTTGTTGCTGATGGCGAGGTGGAAGATGAAAATAAGGAAATCGCTTTGACTGAGGCTCGTAAGATCCAGGCCGACTATGAGGTAGGTGAGGATGTGAGCGAGAATGTGGATTTCAATAAGTTTGGCCGTCGTGCCATCTTGACTCTTCGTCAGACCTTGGCTTCTAAGATTTTGGAACTTGAGCATGATTCTCTCTACAATAAGTATAAGGATCGTGTGGGTCAGATTATCTCTGGTGAGGTTTATCAGATCTGGAAGCGTGAAATCCTGATTGTTGACGACGAGAACAATGAGTTGATTTTGCCAAAGGCAGAGCAGATTCCTGCTGACCAATATCGTAAGGGTGAAACCGTGCGTGCCGTAATCTTGCGTGTAGATAATGAGAACAATAATCCTAAGATTATCTTGAGCCGTACTGCACCTATCTTCTTGCAGCGCCTGTTGGAGGCTGAGGTTCCTGAGATTGCAGAGGGACTGATTGCTATCCGACGCATTGCCCGTATGCCAGGTGAGCGTGCCAAAATTGCTGTGGAGACTTTCGACGAGCGTATTGACCCTGTAGGAGCCTGCGTAGGTGTGAAGGGTAGCCGTGTACATGGTATCGTACGTGAGTTGTGCAATGAAAACTTAGACGTAATCAACTATAGCAGCAACGTGAAGTTGTTCATTCAGCGTGCTTTGGCACCTGCAAGAATTTCTTCAGTTAATATAGATGATGAAAACAAGAAGGCTGAGGTGTTCTTGCAGCCAGAAGAGGTAAGCAAGGCTATCGGTCGCAGTGGTATGAATATCAAGTTGGCTTCTATGTTGACTGAATATACCATTGATGTGTTCCGTGAGATTGACGAAAGTCAGGCTGACGAGGATATTTATCTGGATGAATTCTCTGATGAAATCGACCAGTGGGTTATCGACGCCATCAAGGGTATCGGACTTGATACAGCGAAGCAAGTGCTCAATGCACCTCGCGATATGCTTGTAGAAAAGGCCGACTTGGAGGAAGAGACTGTTGATAACGTATTGAAGGTGTTACGAGCAGAGTTTGAACAGTAAATCTCTAAAATTGCATTACAAATAAGAGACAAAAGAAAAGGAGTATAAATAATAAATATGAGCATCAGATTAAACAAAGCACTACGTGAATTAAATATAGGACTTCAGACGGCAGTTGAATTCCTATCAAAGAGAAGTGACCTGGGAGTGGTAGAGGCAGAACCAAGTTTCAAACTGAGCGATCAGCAATATAAGGCTCTGACCGATGCCTTCAGTCAGGACAAGAAGGTTCGTGACCAGGCAGAAAAGCTTTTCACCAAGAAAACAAAGGATAAGAAACGTGTTTCAGAGCAGGAGGAAGACCGTGAGGAGAATGCCGAGGTGTCTAATGGTAAACAGCAGTTTAAACCATTGGGCAAGATAGACTTGGATAGCATCGGAAAGCCTGCTGCTAAGTCTGCTGCTCCTGAGATTCGTAAGGCGTCTGGAAAGGAGTCTGCTGCCGTCAGCTCTGCGCCTGTTACTAATGCTTCTAAGGCTGAAGCAAAAGCAAGTCATGAACATCAGAAAGGTAATGCTGGCGGACAGATGTCTCACCAGCATAAGCAGAATGGTGAGAGAAATAATGGCCAACAGAAGCAAAATAATCATAAGTCAATGCAAAATCAGGCTAACAACAATCAGCCACAACAAGGCGAGAAGCCAGCTGAAACGAATGCTTCTGGAAGCGTGTTCACCCTCAAGAGTGAGAAGAAGTTCTCTACCAATGAACCTAAGGTGTTGGGTAAGATTGATCTGTCTTCCTTGAATCAGAGTACTCGTCCTAAGAAGAAGAGTAAGGAGGAACGCCGCAAGGAACGTGAGGAAAAACTTGCACAGCAGCACAGTGAAAGAAAGAAACGCGTGCGTATCAATAAGGAACGTGTTGATATCAATGCTGAGGCTAACCAGGGTAATAATGGGGGCAACAAGAATAATGGTGGCAACCAGAACAACCAGAATGGTGGCAACAAGAAGAAAAAGAATAAGAACAGAAATAATAATAACAAGAGCGGCAATCAGAACAACCAGCGTCAGATAGAGGTAGATGACGAGGCTGTAGCACGCCAGGTAAAGGAGACTCTTGCTCGTTTGACCAGCAAGAGCCAGAACAAGAAGGGTGCTAAATACCGTAAGGAAAAGCGTGAGGCTGTTCAGGAGAAATTGCAAGATCAGGCTCGTCAGGAGCAGAAGGAAAGCAAGATCCTGAAACTCACTGAGTTCGTTACCGTAAGCGAATTGGCTACGATGATGGATATCAGCGTTACTCAGGTTATCTCTACCTTGATGGGTGTTGGTATCATGGTATCTATCAACCAGCGTCTGGATGCTGAAACCATCAACATGGTGGCTGAGGAGTTCGGTTTCAAGACCGAATATGTCAGCGCTGAGGTTCAGGAGGCTGTGAGCGAGGAAGAGGATGATGAGAACGACTTGGTTCCACGTGCTCCAATCGTAACTGTGATGGGTCACGTTGACCATGGTAAGACTTCTTTGCTCGACTACATCCGCAATACCAATGTGATTGCAGGTGAGGCTGGTGGTATTACCCAGCACATCGGTGCTTACAGTGTGACATTGCAGAGTGGTCGCAAGGTTACCTTCCTGGATACTCCTGGTCATGAGGCGTTTACCGCCATGCGTGCCCGTGGTGCTCAGGCTACCGATATCGCCATCATCATCATCGCTGCCGATGACTCTGTGATGCCTACTACTAAGGAGGCTATCGCTCATGCTCAGGCTGCTGGTGTGCCAATGGTATTTGCTATCAACAAGATTGATAAACCAGGTGCTAATCCAGACCGTATCCGCGAGGACTTGGCGAACATGAACTTGCTTGTTGAGGAATGGGGCGGTAAGTATCAGTGCCAGGAAATCAGTGCCAAGAAGGGTATTGGTGTTCACGATTTGCTCGACAAGGTGCTCCTTGAGGCTGATATGCTCGACTTGAAGGCTAATCCTAATCGTCGTGCTACAGGTACCATCATCGAGTCTTCTCTCGACAAGGGTCGTGGATATGTTTCTACTGTATTGGTTGCCAATGGTACCTTGAAGGTAGGCGACATCGTTCTCGCCGGTACTTCTTGGGGTCGTGTGAAGGCGATGTTCAATGAGCGTAATGCTAATATCAAGTCAGCTGCTCCAGCTGAGCCAGCTATCATCCTCGGTTTGAACGGTGCGCCTACTGCAGGTGACCAGTTCCATGTTATCGAGACAGAACAGGAGGCTCGTGAAATTGCCAACAAGCGTGAGCAGTTGCAGCGTGAGCAGGGCTTGCGTACTCAGAAGCGCTTGACCTTGGGTGATATTTCTCACCGTATTGCACGTGGTGAGTTCCATGAGTTGAACGTTATCGTGAAGGGTGATACCGACGGTTCTGTTGAGGCATTGAGCGACTCATTCATCAAACTTTCTACTGAGAAGGTTCAGGTGAACGTAGTCAACAAGGCTGTGGGTCAGATTTCTGAGAACGATGTGATGTTGGCTTCTGCTTCAGATGCTGTCATCGTTGGTTTCCAGGTTCGTCCATCTGCAGATGCACGTAAGGCTGCTGATCGTGAGGGTGTTGAAATCAATACTTACTCTATCATCTACGATGCTATTGATGATATCAAGAGCGCGATGGTAGGTATGCTCGATAAGGTGAAGAAGGAAATCATTACCGGTCAGGTTGAGGTGAAGCAGACCTTCAAGATTTCTAAGGTGGGTACTATTGCCGGTGGTCTCGTTACCGAGGGTAAGGTACATGCCAAGGATAAGGCTCGCGTCATCCGTGATGGTATCGTGATCCGTACTGCTGAAATCGGTGCCTTGAAGCGTTACAAGGACGATGTCAAGGAGGTTGTTACCGGTATGGAATGCGGTTTGAGCCTTGTCAACTACAACGATATCCAGGAAGGCGACGTTATCGAGACCTTCACAGAAATCGAGGTAGAGCAGAAACTTTAATCAAGTGAAGAGTGAAGAACGAAGAGTGAAGAATTCATTTGTCTTTTCGCTCTATCCTATATATAATAAGGTAGGGATGAGTCCTTTGTGGCTTATCCCTATTTAGGGTTTAAATAACGAAAGGTTATTCTAAATAAAATGGCAGAGAAAGAACAAGAAAAGAATCAGTTTGTCAAGCAGGTGGCTGAGCAGAAATATGAATTCGGCTTTACTACGGATGTGCATACTGAAATCATAGAGAAAGGACTCAACGAGGATGTTGTGCGCCTCATCTCACAGAAGAAGGGAGAGCCAGATTGGATGCTCGAATTTCGTCTGAAAGCCTACCATTACTGGAAGACGCTCAAGGAGCCAAAGTGGGGACACGTTCACGTGCCACCTAT
>USJD01000178.1 GCA_900554835.1 uncultured Prevotella sp.
ACAGATATGAAATAGAAGACCCATTCTTCAGGAAATGGATACTCAAGAATATGATAGAGTAAGATTATATACAGAGAAAATTACGAACTGTACGGTTGAAAAAAAAAACTGTCTTGCTACTCAGAACATTCGCGGCGTGGCTCTTTCGCGCTACGAATGTGCTGAGATGCAAGACAGGTTTTCTGTTTTCATTCAAGTCTGAATCCTACCAGGAGTCAGAGAAAGCATTGTCATCAAAGAGCCAACCAGTCTTTTTGGCATAATCCCCCTCTGATACGTTTCCTGTGTTATCAATATCAAGTTCCGATTTACCAGACATCGAATTGGTAGACCTCCTATCAGGAGCTGCACACTCGCTGTCAGCATCATGGATACTGTTACCGAGTAGTTCTGACTCTTCTTCATGTTTTATAAAGAAGATTGTCGGAATAATATAATCTTTTTTCATCTTTGTAACAATTATTTCTTTACATATTTCTTACCATTAACTATATAAACGCCTTTAGGCAGTCCGTTAAAATTAAGAGCTTTACTACGAACCAACTGTCCATCTATGGAATAGACATCAGCAGAATGAGTAAGGATACCACTCTCAAAGAGCAGATTTTCAATGCCTGTAGTATTGTCTTCCTCATTTTCAAAACCGTTTACATTCATATTTTGTAGCGAAATCGCCTTTGCGCCAGCAGTTTCCCTATTAAAATAGATGTAAGATCGGTAAGGTTTGATCTTCATTCCTTCTTTAGTAATACGTGAGAGAACACCCTTATTCGTCACTACGTAAGATCCTTCATTAAGCGTACTATTAGTGAATGTACCCTTAAAGACGAGTGCATCGTTCTGCATTGACTCTGTATATGTATTTCCATCAGTTCCTACACTAAAAAGCGGACTGTTAGCCTCACCGAATGTGGCGCGGGTTGTTATGCCTTCGATAGGTGTATGGTCTGTCTTATCATTATCACCCTTCTTGGTAGGGAAAATAAGATAAGGATAACCGGCGATGATGTCCTGATTGACATGCTCGATAAACATCACTTTCTTTTTGGAAGTGTCGATGTTTTTCATCAGCACCACCATGGTTCCGTCGCCGAAGACATCCTCTATCTGTCTCCTATTGATGGAATAAGGCAGACAGATGGCATTCCAATAGTTCGTGTAGAACGTGCGTTTAAGCGTGACATCCACATTCTTTTTTATAAGTGCAGAATAGTCTTTTGTATCGTCGAGCGTGACACCATTTTCGTCTTTTGAAACGTTCACAAATTCACCTGTTGCCCTCCATTCATCATGCTTAGCGTCTGGTTTCACCTGATGATATTTAGCATGTATGCCTTTCTCGAATGTAAAGCCTGCCAGTCCGAGCTTTGCCGTATTTGAGAAGATGTAATAGGTCTTGCCAGGAAGCACATTGAATGTATATCTGACAATGCCCTTAGTGATCAGCACATGTCCATCTTCATCATTGCCAAGTTTGAAGACGTGCTGCTGCATACCCGGATTAGGCCAGTTGTCGAGGAATGACCATTTGTCAGAATCATTAATTTTTAGGAAGGATTCCATCGTTGCTTTATTATAAGCGAGTCCTTCTGATCCCCAGAAATACTCGGCTCTGGCGCGTCCATCATCTTTCCACATCTGTGCAGCGACCTTACTCTTGGTGTCCGCCACCACTTCCTTGACTATCTCGCCTTTCTCGTCAGCCACATATACCTTCTTGACTGTAACGTCGATAGGCTCATCTTCGTCATAGTGAACACCACCAACTTCCTCTCCACCGGACGGCGCGTGACTGACACAGCCCTCCTGCATCACATAGACAGAGATCAATCCTGCATCTGTAGGCTCTATCTTGATGTGCGAACCACGGCAAGGCAAGAGCCAAGGTGTCTTGTTGGCAACAGAGTTGTTGTTTGCCGGGGCAGAATAGTTGCCTGTTGCGGCATAATCATTAGTCAGTTGCTCGCTCTTCGCCGCAAAACTGCCATTTGTGGAGAATGTCTCTTTTCCACTGAAGAATTCATGGAATACATCTTCTTCCGTCTTACGGCTATTAGTAAGGTAACCTTTTCGGTCAGCATTCTTCTCGAATTTTTGTCCTTCCCATGATTTTTTTGCCGTATATGAGTCATGGTAATCATCGTAATAACTACCATTATTATAAGTCCATCCTCCGAGAGTAACGCTGACAGTCCCGTCATTATTTTTCAATGTCTGACCGACTTTGTAATCCTGATCATCAGCCACCTTGCAGAATGTACCATCCTTTGGCTCCACTACAATCTCATAGGATGAGAAGATACGATTTGACGGCTCAAAGGCATACTGGTCATAGATGTCACAATCATACTTATTCTCGTCATTGATGAGCTCTGCCGTTATCACAGTGCTGCCGGCTATGCCTTTCAAAGCGACTTTTCCATCAGCGTCAATGGAAGCCACGTGAGGAGAAGAACTTGTATACTTGAAATTATAACTCGTACCATCCCAGTGTGGATTCAAACGCTCTGTTCCATTGACCAACAGGTATTTGTCTGGAAGTGCATCCTTAGTAGGATTCCTCACTTCTTTCACCTCTTGTTTTGTCTTTTTATCCACAAACTTTATCTGTGCGAAAAACTTGTCAGTGGATTCTATTCGGATTATGTCTATGGCAGATGGCATAGTAATGCTGTTTTCTCCAGATGTTTTATCATCAACCTTGAACAATTGTCTATCACAACCCTGACTTGGCGAAGGAATATAGCCAAATATAGACATATTCTGTAAGTCAGAATCCTTAAATTTCACTTTATCATCTTTATTGTATTCCAACCTCACATACGTATTCTTTACCAGATTGGAGAACACCACCTCGACGCCCTGTGAAAGATGGAGAGCACCGCTCTTTGCATCTATCTTGATTTGTCCACCATTAGCGACAAACCGCAAGCCCTTGAAAGCAGGAATCTCAGTGATTCCATCATAGGTCAATGCAGCTGCTGATGTGAAATCGGAGTTGAGCGTATAAACGCCATCGGATGAAGTCCACATTGTCGAGTTCATCTGAGCAGGATTGAAGAAAATTTGGTTTTCCAGATTTCGATCGAAATGCCAAACTGACGGTGAATAGTTCTTCTTCTTGATAATCTCATTGATCTCACGCTTTGACAGCACACGATTATAGATTACGATGTCGTCATAGGCAAACGCCACGTCATAGGCGAATTTCACATTGTTGGCATTGGCACCACCGAGCACTATGCTTTTCAGTCCACTGATACAATCTTTCAGCGAGCTGGCATTATTCATGGCATAGCCACCCAAACATGTCGGTTCACCATCTACATACATATTATATCGTGACAGGTTGTCATACATCTGGTAAGTGATGTAATGCCAGTTGCAGTCCTTATAGAAATTCTTGCTGTAGAAATTCTCTTTGGACTCTGTGTCACACAACCCTCCAAAACTGCTTGCACCGCTATGATATTCGAATTCACCGTCATTCACTTTCATATAGCCGGTAAGTCCACCACTGCAGGTGATATTAAACATATGAGGATTTCTGCCTTTGCGCTCATTCTCATCATAATACTCATTTCCTGCAATATAGAACATTGACGGCTCGTCATAAGCCAGTCCGCGATTGACTGCTATATCTCCATTTACCCAGAATCCTATTGTCACCTTTCCTGTTTTCTGTATTCCATCTATATCATTTCCATCTTTATCTTTATGGCCAGAAAGAGAATTCTTCTCACCCAATACTACGCGCATATAGTCTGATGCGCCATATCTGTCATAGATATCTGCATCAGGGATATTCTGGAAATAATGTCCGAAAACAGGATCCTTCACGATATACTTATCCTTATTGTCAATCGCTCCATTTTGGATGCCAAGTCGGCTCTTCAGATAGAGTGTCATATTATCGTTAACAGAAGGGAGATCGGCTTTGTTATCTGTTAGAGGATATATATCGACACCATATTCACCCTTTTCATCCTTTTCGAATGTCAACTCAGCCAATTTGCCGTCTTCGAGGTTGATGGAGGCATTATCCTGGCTCTCATCCTCTACGCCATTTTTACTGTAGGATCCTTTATGGATTTCAAGCAGGGTGCAGGCACTCTTGGTCTTATCTGAACGCTTGAGCTCAAGAGAAAACTCCGCGCCCTCTCCTACTTCAAACTCATACAGCACATTGTAAGCAGTTTTCGTGGCGCCTTTGTTGGCTTCTATCTTTCGTGCAACGGTCTCTGCACCTGTAAGGATATTTCGCAATGTCACTGATGATGATACTCCTTCTGCGCTCTCCATCTGAGCATATAGGGTGTGCTTTCCTGGAGTGAGCTGGATGGAATTATAGACATTATGATTGCCGGTACAATTTGGATTAGCACTGCTACAATCATTAGGGATTGAACACTTAGTATTGCCTTCACC
This sequence comes from uncultured Prevotella sp., assembly GCA_900554835.1. GTDB lineage: Bacteria > Bacteroidota > Bacteroidia > Bacteroidales > Bacteroidaceae > Prevotella. Next base: position 4,429 of record USJD01000178.1, read on the forward strand.
ACCGTATGTCAGCGACCTGTTATTGCCATTGATCACATGCTTCCAACCGTAAGTAAAAGCATTCACATTGCCGTTTGAGCTGTTGGCAGCAATATTCGCGTTTATCGTTGGCATATCCCATTTCCACTCTATGTCTGATTTATACATATCGTTGGTCTTGCCGGAGAAGAAATTCCAGAGATAAGCAGGTGCGCTCGCTTCCACTTCATGCCCAAGATCTTTAAATGTGACAGTGGTGACAGGAACTCCATTCACTCCTGTAAAGTCAAATTCCTTGAAAGGATGCTTTTCACCATTATCTGTGGTCGTAGCCCAATCCTTGTTGATATCCTGATCTTTGAGGCTGCATCCATTGCGGAACAGGAGGTTTTCTATGATGGTGTTGAGATGGTTGATGCCAAGCATCTGATCATTATTGCCATGCAGATGGATAAACGGAATAGGGTTTTCCGTAGCGAGGTTCATGTGAAACTCATTGAGAGGGAAGCCTCCGCATGAACCGTATGCCGCAAATGTGCCATTGAGCACTTTCGCACAAGCGTATGTCATCATACCGCCCATGGAGAATCCACAGAGGTAGAACTTCTTCGGATCGACGGAGATATTGTTGTAGTCAGCGTTCTTTGTCTTGCACTCTTTCTGTATCTTATCCACAAGTTCCTTGATAAACTTTGTATCTGCATTTTCTTTTCCAGTGGCTTCCCAACCTGTACTGTCACCAAAACCATTATACCAGTTGCCGGGATAGTCTGCTCTATCCTGTTCACTTCCACCATCTCGTCCTTGAGGATAGACCACGATGAAGCCTTTCTCATTGGCAAGTGAGGTGAATATGGGTTTTCCTCCTTGATTCGGCTTATCGTTATTATAACGTCCGTGGAGAGAGAATACCACTGGCACTTTCTCTTTTCCTTCCAAAGTAGCAGGTACATAGAGCCAGTATTTACGGGTTTTGCCATCGACAGTTATTTCGCGTTCCTCATTTATTCCTTTCTCAGAGGAATAGATTATCTTTGCCAAAGAGATATCTGAAGAAGAATGATTCTGGATTGTCAATTTGGAAGCGTCAACTGGACATATTACTGCAGTGCTTGTTCCTGTGTATGGCTTTCCTGCAACTGTGAGATTATACGTTGTTTTGCCTCCGAATACGAGGCAAACCTCAGTAAACTTGCTGACATCTGACGACAGTGTGACTTTCTTATTTGGTTTCAAAAAGATGTTATGGTTGGCATCACGGGTATCACTTTCTTCAAACACGGCAGTCGCTCCAGCTGTTTTATAGACGAAAGATTTTTTTGCCCAGTCCCATTGTCCACCTTCATCACCGTAACATGGGATAGTCTTATCATAATCGGCAATATCGTCCAGCCAAAATCCACTAACGAAGAACACCTTATCGGTCTCAGTGTTACCGTTTAGGCCTCCCAGTCCAATCTCCTTTATATTTGCCACATCGGCTTCGGTCATCTTTGTATTACTATCCCACGGAATCGCGAAATCTTCCCATTTTTTATGTATTGTAACATAATCGGTGTTTGCATCGACTTTCACCTGAAAAATTTTGTCATCTGATGTTTTTGCTACTATTCTGAATTTCACTCCCTTTGCGGTCACACGCACTCCAGAGTAATCTTTGCAAGTCAAACCTTTGTCAACTGTGTCAAAAGAGAAATAATTGTTGCTATCATACTTAGTCTTTACTACAAGTACTTTATTTTCATACTTTGCTGACTGCACATTGCCAACATCTGTTATTTCCTTAAATGTGGAGAAGTCATATCTTTTAGTATTGTTCTGGAACTGACCTACCAAGACGATGGAATTAGGGTCAAGGGTTATAGATCCACTCGCAGAAGCACCGCCAAACAGAATTTTATCCACTTTTGACAAATCTCCACTATCGAATTTAAGCTTTGAAAGCTTAATAGTCTTTTCTCCTGCGGATTCTAATGTATATGTTGCCAACGTTATATCTTTGACATCCTTAAAGCAAACCCTATATTGACTTGTATACTTGCTGGTGGTAAATTTCAATGCCACATAGTCAGTATTCAGTTTTCCGTTAAGACCTGTAAAGATAGGCATTAGGTTGTTGGCATTCGCATCCCAAGAATACTCTGGGGCAACCCAATGACCATTGCCAGCAGGTTGGGAAAGCGTGGCTTTCAAATCTTCTCCGGCATAGATGCCGTTACTACCGGTGATGAAAAGCATCATCACCATGAATGTTCTAAGGAAGAGCGACCTACAGATGCTACTTCCTCTACTACTGAAAGAATGTAAATTCATATTTCTGTGATTTTAATTTTTCGGACTTTTACTCTTCGTCGTCAGATAACAAATTGGCTTTTTCCGTCAATTATAGTGTTTCGTCGGATTACCATTTGCTGGTGGTTGAATTGTAAGTTTTCGAATGATTGTGAGATTACTATTTCTTTTCAAGGCGCAAAATTACAACTTTTCCGATAATTTATATTTTTATAATATACCAATTTCTTTCGCTAATGTAACATAAAGAGGGAAATATACGAAAATATTATATGAGGAAAAGTTCGTGTTACACCAGAGAAAGTTGTCCGTGTTCCTAATTTAACTTAATTATTTTAACTTTTTGGGCGAAATTCAGTAACTACTCAGTCTTCAAAAAATAGGGTACACGTATTCAAAGGAGGGCTAAAA
>USJD01000179.1 GCA_900554835.1 uncultured Prevotella sp.
ATTTAAGTTTTTTATTTTACTGGCTTATAATTCGAAAATTTTATATAAATTTGCATCATTGTTTAATATAAAACATAAATATTATGGGTACAGCAGAAACTCAACAGGCATTGGCTTTTGCAACGATGTGCGTCGATCTTACTGCAAAGGCTGAAGGATGCAGTAGGCGAGAAATGTACTTGCGGATGAAAAAGGTTGGACTGATACATGGTCTTACCACAAGGCTTGATGCTCTTCATACACAGAGTAAAGATTATGTTGTAGCAGCTTTACAAACAGCCCTTCGTCGTCTGGAAACAGCAAATAATTAATAATTATGCGTACGGTTTTTCATGGTGCAACTCGAATAGTGGACTAGCTGATTATATCTGCGGAGCCGTTAAACGATTTAGCAAGAAAGGAGGTAAAGTCATGTTAAGAGATTCACAGCTTTGGATGAAGATAGGCAGAATATGCACTTTGTTGGCAAAGCGATTGGATATTTCTCCAGAAAGGGCGTTTGATATTTTTCAAATGAGTAAGACCAACGAACTGCTCCATGATGAACGTTCTTTGCTCTATCTGATGAGTGATTTGTATATTGTTGACGATGTGATTCAGGAATTACAATCAGCAGATGGAAACTATTGATATTATAAGTAGAAATCTTCTAGTGTGGAATTCTACGACTGTAGCTGAAGCAATATCTAAGAAAATGTGCTTTAAACGTGCGGAATCTATCTTTTTTAGATACATTCCGCACGTTTAAAGCACATTTTTTTGTTTAGATTCTCTTTAACCACAGATCCATGAATCTGTCGTAGATGATGTAGCCTTCATTGGTCCTATATACCAATTCCTTGTCTTCCAGGACCTTGAGGGCAGCCTTTACGCTGCTGGCTCCACTCAGCTTGTGCTCCTTGATGAACTTGCCGGATGTAGGCTGGGCAACAATGACATCCTTGGCTATAGCCTTCAGAAGCGAGAACTGGTTCTCTGTGAAGAACTGTACCATATTCTCAAACTGTGGTTCTCTTCCTTCGAGTACTGAAAGAATTGCTGCATTTACTTGCTGGATACTATCAACTTGTATTTCGGTTTCATAGAGGCGATTCATGATACACTGGATGTACCATGTGTGACCCTCGAATTGTTGATAGATGTAGTCGAAGGTATCTTTTGATAAGTTACCGCCTTTCTGCTTAAAGAAGTTTTGGCAGAAGTCATAATAAATGCTGCAATCCAATGGCTTCAGTCCCATCATCTCAGTGCTTTGGTAAAATGGATGTTTCGGCGAGCCGAATATCTCAGCCATCAGATGATGCTTGCTGCCGGAGAAGATGAAATGCACATGTTGGGCAAACTGGATATAAGAACGTAGCAATGCTTCTGTGCCTTTCTCTGGATATTCTGCAATCTGCTGAAACTCATCGATGGCGATATATACCTCTTTCCCACTCTCGTTGAGATAGTTGAAGATGCTGCGGATGGTGATGTCTTCTTGGGATGGCTCAATTGTGATTGATACACTAGGCTCACCAGTCAATGGATCCATGCTGAGTACAGGGCGCAAGGCACTGAAGAAGGCGATGGTTTTCTCTATGAATGAGGAGTTCTTGCGGACGATGTCATTGATAACCATTACGCCAAATTGTTCCACAAAGTCGTGCAAGTTCTTGGTGGCGAATATGTCAAGGTATAGGCATGCTGTATCCTTCTCTTCTTTATCCAGATGATAGAATGTATTCTTTATAAGCCCTGTTTTTCCTATTCTTCGAGGAGAAATGAGGGTAACGTTCCTTCCATTCTTCAGGTGCGATATCAAAGTCTTTGTTTCTGCCTCTCTGTCGCAGAAATACTCAGGACTTTCATAACCTTGATAGATGAAAGGATTTGCTAATTTCCTGTTACTTAGTTTCATACGCCATTACATTTTTTGTGTTACAACTTTATTGTAATGGCAAAGATACAACTATTTATTGAATATGCAAAAGAAAAAGGCAGAAAGTTTAATCCGTAGGTAAACTTTCTGCCTTTTTGAGGACAACAATGTAATATCTTATCCTACTTATAGATATTCCTCGATAAGCGAATAGTCGAAATCTTTCATTCGCTTGCGGGCATTAGAGAGTGCCCAGCGATTCTTGAAGCCACATTTCTCGGCGGCCATTTCTTGGCTCATAGCTGCAGGCGCATCCTGCATCAGTTGTTCGTAATGGCGGATGCGGAAAGCATTTACCAATTGGTAGAATCCTATTTCTGTGATAAACTTGCCCGCCAGGCTGTGTGTGGATTTTCTTACATCGCCTATTACTTCCACTCGTTTCAGGCTGGGTTCCAGATACCGCCGACTCACAATGGTAAGCACTTCTTGTCTCACGGTATCCCACTCCTCTGGCTGAATTTGTCTTTCAGTTTTCACAGATGTTCCTTTTTCACCCTCAACCATGTCCTCTGCGATGACCTGATTTTCAGTTTCTTCGGCTTCTTTTTGTACCAGTTGAAGGCTTTCCGTTTCAAACTTTTCCATTTTCTCTTTTACTTCTGCAGAATGTATCATGCGGTTGGGATGCAATATCATACATAGGATAAGCAGCATCCAGGCTGCAAGCAGTAGGTCAACAATCATTTTTACCATTCTGCTGTCTGTAAGAAAAACTATCCACATCAACAAGAAACATCCCAAGGGTTGATAAATCACCTTCTTGGCAAAAGCATAAGGAAAATCGCTGTCATTGGAGTAGTTCTGTGTGTGGTAATTGTCTATCTGATGATTGAGCCATCGACCTTCGATTACAAAATCCATGGTGAGCAGAAGGCTTATGCCACCCATAGCACATTCCCATACCAACTGGTTTCTTGAGAATGTGTCATCGGTATGGAACAGAGATAGGAGCATTAGCACGACGAGTAAACCAATAGATATGGAAAACTTGAAACGCGACAGCCAATTACGATTACCATGTCCCAGGCGGAAGTAACGATGGAACATCATGGCGGTACACATCGGGTAATAGATGATGCCAAACGAGCGGACGTAAAACCATAAGTCAGCGTCATGTGGGCATAATATATATGGGAACTGCAAGGCAGTTCCCGCAAAATAAAAGGTCACTTGACGACGAGCAGGGTAAAAGAAGTCTGCCTGTTTGTCGTAAGGATGGCACATGTGGCACCATCTGACGATGCCACATGTTATGCCCACTATTATATAAGTAAAGCAAGCCAAGGCATAAAATATGTCTGGGCTTGCAAATTCGATAGATATTCCCATTCTTGATACTTTTTTGCAAAAGTAATGCTTTTTATCAAGATGGGCAAATCACTGTCACTATTTTTACAAAAATTAAACAAGCAGTGCTGCCTGCCTGACGTAAATCATGTTTATTACATGTGTACGACATCAATGTGGGCTTCCAGGAATAACTGGGTGCTGATTTTTGTGCCAATAGGACCATATCTCCCCAATGCTAGATGTGCCAACTGATTTTCTGGGTCGGTGACATGGTCGATAGGTTCACCCTTTTCGTCCTTATATGCCGTAGGTGTCATCTTCACCATAGAATAAGGGCAGTCAGGATTAGGCAGGATGTTGCGATACATCAATGTGATATATTCGCCAATAGGCTTTCCGTCTATGTTTTTCTTCTCGCTGTCCCATACCATGAGGTTCACGAAACCACCTTGTTCCTCATTGAGCTTTCTCACCTTTTCCTCAATCTCCTTCAACTTAGGGTTGTTTTTCAGGCAGATGAAGAACATGGCTTTCTTGTCAGGCTCGTATCTTGCATCACGGTCACATATTGAATAATATGAACGGGTATCGGATGCAGAACCTAGACAGATGGACCAATATCGGGCATCAGCAGTAGCGTATTCCTCAGGCTTGGTCGGTGCTGTAACAGGATAGAAGGTGAACGCCAGGATGGAATCCTTCTGCAGATGGGTGCGAGCATAGAGATAAGAGGTGGAATTGTTCGGGTAATACCTGCTCACTGGTGCCAGGAAAAATGGCACTTGGTTGTTCTCATCCGACTTCTGTGAGAAAACTTTCGATGTAATCTTATAGACATTCGATTCCACATGTGCAGGTGGAACTACATTCTTGAAGTTTTCTGTGTCCAATGCCGTGATTTCAGGCAATGATACTCCACCAAACTCGTCATCGGTCTTGCCATCTTCCTTTGTACCAAGGTATTGGCGATGACATATCATCACCTTCTTGACTTTGGAATCCACCTTGCAGATATTGGTGCCTTTCAACTTGTCCAGTACTTTTTGACTAACATCGTCAGATACCACATAGAGGGTATAGTAGTTTTTGCCCGATATAGTCTTTTTGAATGGATTGGTAGAACCAGCATCTGCATGAATGTTGATATCGTCCAAACCACCGATGACATCTCCTGTCTCGTCATTGTAGAATGAAAAACTCATGTATCTGCAGTAAGGGTATTGTCCCTTGATACAGATAATTTTATCAGAGTTCTCATCCTGGTGATAGGTAAATTCCCAATAGTTGCTGTAGAGATCGGGATAAGCTCCCAATGTCTCACCATTTCCTGCCATCGTCTGGCTCCACTGAGCTGTTGGAACGACTTGTGGAACTTCTTGGGATTCGCTGTCATTATCGCTGCAAGCTGTCTGAATGATCAAGACCAGTGCGCTCAGGCACAATAAACTTAAGTTCCTGATTTTATTCATAGTCATATTTACTTTAATGGGGCACGGAAAGGTCCTGCCACCGAATTAAACAATAAGTCACCATTCGGGAAGTACTGCAAGATGGCATATGCGCCATTGCCTCGATTACTCTTACCCAGATTCACTTGGTGGCGAGTCTTGCCTGTTGCCCAATCCAAACCTGTAATCTCCCAACCTGCATTATCGTACCAACCATTTACGAAGACCATGTCTGAAGCTGTGCTAACAGCAGGAATCATACTTATAGAACTTATGTCAGAGCGACTCCAAAGAGCCTCCCATTTGTTGTCCTTTACATTCCAACGTACACACTCCACGCCTTTTGGACCTTCCAAGAGAGGACCAATCGCCAATACACCGATAATCTTGTCTGTAGCTTTTTCGGCAGTTTCCTTGATGTTGTTTACAACAAAAGCCTCATAGCCGCCTACTACTACCGACTGTTCTGACTGCACCCATTCAGTTGAGACAGGAAGTCCGCATGATACCTCAAACACTCCCGCCAATCTAGGGTTGCCTTCTTCAATGACCTTGGCATCTGTAGGAATCTCGTCTCGCCAGAATGCTGCTAACTTCATGCGTTTGCTGCCATCGGTGATGACAACGAGTTTGTCTTCGTCGCTACCAAATCCCATCAAGGTAGGAGTGGAGCCAGTACCATAGCCCAATTTAATACAAGGAGCAGCAGGACCTCCATCATAAGAAGCTTGCCAAGCACCTTCGGAAGCATCTGTAGAGAACTTGCCATTCTTGCAGATAATGCGCTGCATCAATCCCTTGCCGTTAGGCTCGGTGCTGTTGCTCGCCACATAGACAGAGTTTTCGTCCACTGAGACGGAATTGGTCAATATCTGGTCTGTAGGCAGGGTATAGGTATCTTCTATGGTAGTCAAGCCACGGTCTAGCATCAACAGGCAACGTTGAGCCGCAACAATCAGATGACCATCAAATGTCATGGATACTCCTACAAGGGTGCGTGAATTGGCTATGTTGGAAGCCAGGTTTATCGTGTTGTCCAACATGATTCCTTCCTCAGGCTTGGAGGCGTTCTTGAGACGATATCGAGACAGCTTTCTTCCAGCATTGATATATACATAATTGTCCTTATCGCACAAAACGTAGCATCCGTTCGCCATCGACATCTGTGGCATCTGTCCCAGGATATCTGTTGCCGCTTGGTTCAAGTCATTCAGTGATGAATAGTCGGCAGTCAATTTTTCTAACTCTTCCTTGGTATGCTTCTTGATGTCTGGAAGTTCCGCTTCGGCAATGCGCTCAAACTTTCCGTCTTTTACGTTGATATAGGATACGCGGTCGCTGCTCATACCCCACATGTAATCTGGTGAGGTAGAGGAGAGTGTCATCAGGTTGACAGGTCCGCTCCAGGTAGAGGCGCAATTCTCTGGATCCACGGTGAATATACCATCCTTCACGGCATAAGGGAAAGCGTCGGTCTGCGCTGAATTGAAATGCGTGATACTATAATGTTCGGATGCCAGGTAAGGATTGCGTGGCGCTACTTGAACATCTGTCAGTGGAGTATGTCCTGGATTAGGCATATTCTCGTCAGAATCGTTGTCACTGCAGGCTCCCATTGAGATAATGAGTCCTAATGATAATAGCCACTTGCTTGTTTCTTCTAAAAGAAAATTCATCTTGTTCACTTTCTTCATAGCGTGTCGTTTTTTATAGGATTATACTTTAATTACTATCACGCTGCAAAGATACGGAAAACCTGGAGTTTTGGAGTGAGTATTAGTTTTTTCTCGTGATTATCGGTAAAATCATGTGAACCTCCAATTGAAATTGTATTTTTTAACCTTATCCAACTGAAAATCACACCATATCTATAGTGAAATTGCTGTATATAAGAATGAAAAACGCCATTACATAGTTGTTGAACACAAATTATGTAATGGCGATAACGCTTATTTTTATACTAAATTCTACTTCTCTTTAGGTCTTGCCACAAACTCTGTATGAAGGGTCTCCATCGGATGCTCCTTCAGATTGATGAGAATGTTTGGCGTGTTGCCATTGGCGATGATTACCTTGATACCGGCATTGGCTACGTCGTGGGCGGTTTTCACTTTCGAAGTCATGCCGCCTCTGCCGTGGCTGCTCTTGCTGGCAAGAATGTACTCGCTGATATCGCGGTCGTAATAAACCGATGGGATAATGCGTGTGGTAGGCTCGCTTGGGTCGCCATTGTAGATGCCGTCCACATTACTTAATAATATAAGCGTGTCGGCATTCATCATCTTGGCAATCAAGCCAGACAATTCATCATTATCCGTAAACATCAACTCGGTGATGCACACGGTATCGTTCTCGTTGACGATAGGGAGCACGTTGTTTTCCAGCATCACCTGCATGCAGGC
>USJD01000180.1 GCA_900554835.1 uncultured Prevotella sp.
GCTTGGCGTGACGGACGATGGAATTGAAAGCCTCCGGAGTCAGCACCTTCCAGGTTGAGTCAGAAGATTCCTCCTCTTCCCCGCCGTTTTCTGGTTCCTCTTCTACGGGCTCCTCTGCTTCGTCCTCATTCTTTGAGAGAGCAAGATACTCGGTTTTACCACTTAGCACATTTCTACGGAAGAGATAATACTCATCGAGAAAACTCTCAACAAGAGAGAGTGCTGAAATTTCGTTTGTCATCTTATCTGATGACGATAAGTTTTTTAAATTTTCCATTATGTGTAAATTTTAAGATTAATAATAATCATCCTTTTTGCCCTTATATATAATAAGGTGAAGAGTGGTGAAGAGTGGGTGAAGAGTTCTCGCTGACTCTTCACCCCTCGAAACCCCTCTGTTTATGGGCATTTCCGGGCTTCAGGTGAAGAGTGAAGAGTTTCAGCTCATTCATGGCTCAGCATTTCGCCGCTCTTTCGTTTTCGATTGCAAAGTTAATACTTCCCTTCACCGATTCCAAATTTTCCCCGCCACCTTCCCGCTACTTTTCTGAAATCAGGGAAGAAACAAGGGGGCTACGGGGAAAAGTATGGGGAATTTCTCCAAAATCCTTGTCTTAATCTGGATAATTTGCTTCGAATTCGCTCATTTGTGTAGAAGATAATTTGCCTAAATAGTGACAACAATTAATACTTTGTAATTTGGGTGTATAAATAGAACTTTTAGCAAACGTGTTACACGAATTGAGACACCTTAGCCGTAATTTTGCATCCTAAATAAAAAAAAATTGTATTATGACATTAAAAGAATTACTCGACTCGCTTTCGTTTGACGAAATTGCACCTTTCCTCATAAGGCATTATACATATGATTATGCGCCAGGAGATTTTTTGTGGATCTGCTTCCTAAAATATTTTGTCCCAGACTTGACAATACTCTTGGTAAAAAAATAAGAATAGATGTGGCTTATTACGAATAAAGAAATGACATCAAACAATATTGAAGAGTATAGAACGTTTTCCATATAAAAAGATTCAAAATATGACTGCATTGGAGAAATATATTTGGATAGTAAGAACACTCTATAACAAAGGAGATAGAGGGTTGTCGCTGAAAGAACTCAACGACAAGTGGATACATGACGAGAACATCAGCAATGGAGAGCCTTTGCCACGGCAAACCTTCGACCGGTGGAAAGGAAACATTCTGATGATACTCGGCGTGAACATTGAATGCCGGTTAAAAGGTGGTTATCGCTATTACATCTCCAACCCTGAATGTTTGAGTGAAGGTGGGCTGGTCCGTTGGCTACTGGATACGTATTCTACAGCAAATACCTTGTCGCAAAGCATTCAGTTGAAAGACAGAATTCTTGTTGAAGAAATACCATCCAACCGTAACTACTTGACAGACATCATAGAGGCGATGAAGAACAACCATGTGGTGACGCTGACATACAAGAGTTTTATACATGGCTCCTCTCATACGTTTTCTGTAGAACCTTACTGCCTAAAGATGTTCCAAAAAAGATGGTATTTATTGGCGAAGAATCTCGTTGATAACAATCTGCGTATCTATGGGCTTGACCGTTTGGAAAATTTTGAGGAAACCAAAGAGCATTTCACGATGCCCAAGAATTTTGATGCAAACACCTATTTTTCCTCATTCTATGGAATAGTAACAGACGAGACCATCCCATTGCAACGCATTGTGGTTCGGGCAAATAGACAACATCAGCATTATCTTCGTTCCCTGCCACTACATTCTACCCAGAAAGAGATATTCACCTGTAAGGACTACGCAGACTTCGAACTGACATTGCGTCCTACCTATGATTTCATCATGGAACTGTTACATTTTGGAAATATGATAGAGATATTGGAACCGCAGTCTCTACGTAAGACCATGAAAGGTTGGGTAAGTGACTTGTGGGAGTTATATGAAAACGACTAACAAAATATAGATTATGGAAAGATTTGATATTAACAAAGAACTCAAAAACTTAGAAGGACTATCTGTCAGAGCCAAATGCTCTGCATTGGATGACCTATGCTGTACGCTAAGAGAAGCCATATCAGATATCAGTAATGCCAAAAATGAGATTTTGGAAGAATACGAGCGTTCTTGCCGAAAGAAATTCATCGATGAGATCAATTCGAAGATTAAAGCAGACTTCGATGGCAGAATACCCTACGTGGACAATTACGGATATCAAGTTAGCTACGATGGGATTACCACGTATATCAACTTCTCATGTATAGAAGGAGAATGGTATATCTATTTTACTATATTGGAAGGTAGCCTGAAGCCCGTAAAAGAACTTGTCAGAAAAATGGGAGGTGATTCCGAATCCCTGGAGCTACGTGTTTCAGAAGAAAACCTTGTTTGGAAATTCCTGTACGCTTTATACTCTACAGATGACTATACCCGAAAAGAAGTTATCTTCAAGTTCGGTGACCAGGCTAATACTGTCAATTCAGAAAACTGGAAAACAATACCATTAGAAACCATGGATTCAAGAACAGATTGGGTTGTAATTCTGACTGATGACGCAGAAGCTTATCTCAATGAAATAAATGCGATAGTCACAAAAATGAAGCATCCCAAGACTTGCTTTGTGATAAATTTGCATCCATGTGCCAATTACAAGCATTTACAGAAACTATGGGACAATTATATGATGACCGACAGAGAGTCTGTAGAAGTACTTCTTCACTTTATACATCATCACCTGGTTAATATGAGTATGATAAGTTTTACGATACAAGATTTTAGAGTATGTAGTGTTCCCTATCCTTTTGTAAAGGCTGTATCTGCTGACATTGTAAAGGATGCTCCTATTGACCCAAATGCACAAGCCATGTGTTATGGTCTATGCTTCGAACAAGCCTGTGAACTTGGAACTTCTTACATGAACGCCTTTGGAAAAGCTCTTGACGAAATTGGTGAGGGCAAGTCTGTGCCATGGTCTATACAGAACTCGTCAGACAATGTCATCGAGGCAATATTCTTTTATGAACGTAAATTTTAATTTAAAATATTTTCATCATGAACAATTTAACAAAACAACTGGCTAACTTATACGAGCCAAAATGGAATGAACTGAAACAACAGTTGGATGCCCAAGACATCAAGGTGCAAGCACCTTTTATGCTGGGTGTAGCATTGGAACATAACAACCAAGGAGGTTATGTTGACGAGAGTTGGTGGACTGATGCCGACTTGAAGGTGATGGTATTCGGACAAGAAGCCCTCAATTGGCCCATACCTGTATCGGATGATGGAACTCAAATACAGTCGGACGATTTCGTAGAACTATACCAACGTTTTTATTCTGACAACTATAAAGGGGAATATTTCCTTACAGATTCTGACAACCACTTGGCTAAGAATAAGTTCTTCAGCATGGGATTCAATGGTATCATGTCGGGTATCAAAGACTTCGTTCTCGACGAACAGTATTCCGACAAGAAAGTAGCATACCTTTGGAACAACATTTCAAAGTTGTCTGTAGGTGGACGCAAGGGTGTTGATTCTGGCATTCATAATTTGGAGGAGAAATTCTTTCATGTCATCCCACAAGAGATAGAGATATTGAAGCCCGACGTTCTTATCTTCCTGACTGGTCCTGGCCAAAACACCTATTACAGCTACATCCAAGAGAACTTTACCGTAAAAGGTTCGCTAAAGCCTCTGGCAGGACATTATGTTGATGCTGTGACAAAACTTGATATTGAAGGCATCAGCCTTGCTTACAAGACCTATCATCCTACAGCGACCAAGGATGGAGATAAGGGTATCACAGATGCAGAGAAATGGAAGTATTATCATGCCATCTTTGATGATATGAAGGAGCATCTCGATGATATTTTCAACAATAAATAGATGAATCATTCTAAGATTATATTTCTCGATTTTGATGGTGTTTTGAACACAGAACACCATCAAAGACAATTACTGTATGAAAGGAAAGCGTGGCAAGACAAATATGGAACTTGTTTTGACCCAGAAGCCGTGAAACAACTGCAAACCATAGTAGATATGACCCATGCGGACATCGTAATAGAATCCTCATGGAAATATCTCGGTTTGGAGGCAATGCAAGACATGTGGAAAGACAGACAATTGCCAGGAAAAGTAATAGGTATAACTCCGTCTGCTATCAGTGATAACATTTTGCTCTCGACAGACTTGGATGTGTTAGATTCTTCTATGCTTCATTGTAAAGGGGCGGAAATAGCTTCGTGGCTTCATGAGAATAATATGCAAGAGGTTCCGTATGTCATTATTGATGATGAGTATGTTATATTGGAATCTCAACTTCCTCATTTCATTTTAACCAATCCCTACGATGGTCTTATAGAAGAATTGGCAATGAGAGCCATTGGTATTCTGAATCGGCAATAAAAAGCAAAATAATTTAATCTTAGTCTCGACGTGTCATAATTTGTGGGACACCATCGCCATATCTTTGCACTCAGTTAAGCAATTAAAGTTTCAAAGATATGACTAATGATAAATCAAACAAAGAGTTGGATAAATCTACTTTGCGTATTCCTACATTCAATATGATACTTCGTCAGATTCTTGTTGTTAATGCTTACGGAGACAAAAGCCTTAGCGATGAAATTCTCCTCCAAGATGAACTGTTCTACAACACCGTCAGTCAGTTGAACTTTTCAAAGGATTCAAGCGAAGTGAGACAGCTGTTGTCCTATCTTCTCGAATTGACAGGAGAGCCTGATAGTTATCTGGTGGAGGAGATTCTGCTGGACTTTGTGATAGGAAAGGGATGCACAGAATGTTCAAGGACTGTCTGCGAAAACATCTTTGGCAAGCATCCTACGTTTGCCGACATGATGCGCCATCCTTGGTTTGAACACTTGATGAATCATCCTGCACAAACCGAACCCTACAATCCGCTTCCTCCATTTGTTCGCAATGACGCTTTCTACTGGCGCAATTTCCATTTTCCTCTGTTCTACCATCTTCAGGAAGGTAACAGTTTGGCTTTGGAAGTGTTGGAGCATCTTGCGGCTAAAGGCGACATTCTTTCCATGGAGCGTGTGTCACTTTACTACTTCGATAAATGTCAATTTTCCAAGGCGTTTCTTTTATTTAAAGCTTTGCATGAGAAAATGCAGACAACCGAATGGTATGATTGGGCGATTAAGCAAGAAATCACTAACAAACTCGCTCATCTATATACCTATGGATTAGGTGTAGAGCAAAATCTCGACAAAGGGGCTCAATACTACAAAGAGCTTGAAAATGGTTACGACTGGGGAGAAAAAGCAGAATACCAGTTAGGATGGTTGGCTGAGCGAAGGCATAACTATATAGAAGCGATGTGGTACTATAGGAAAAATATTGATAGCCGCGAGTATGGCAAGTACAGCTTCTACAGGAGAGATAAGCCGAAAGACTTGTTTCCACTTCGATTGGAGATTGCTTTTAGACAGATGAAGAAGAAGCTCAACCCTATAGTTGACTGTCTGACACTTGCGACTTGCCAAAAATGTAACGACATGGTTCTTCAGTTGAAGGTCATGATGAATGCAATAGTCACAATTGAATGGGGTGATGGTGAAACTGAATCAGTAAAATGGAAAGTGGATGACTGGGGACAGGTAAGACATTCATATCAATCGCCAGGCTATTACTGTATTACAATAAAAACAGACGAGGAGAACGTATTGACGGGATTCCATATTGTTTCTCACAAGGCAATATGCTCAATAGACGTTTCCGGCTGTAAGGGATTGACGCATCTATTGTGCCCAAATCAAATGTTGAAACAAATGTCTTTAAGCAAGACTGAATATCTCTCTGTGCTTGATGTACATGGAAATAGGCTGCAAAGAATCAACCTCAGAAAGAATCCGTTGCTTACAATCGTTGATTGTTCTAACAATCCGTTGCAAAAGATAGAAGCAGTGAAGCATCCTCCATTCAGTTTAATGTGCATCAGAAAAACAAGGCTGGGAACTAAAGCAAAAAGGAGATTTCATGAAATCGTTCGTTTGAATGCAGGTCGATTATTGAGTGAGGGCTTTGTTAACCAATTGACAGAGCCGCTTTTGCCTACGTTGCTGTTTTATATAAAGAACAGCACTTGGGAAGATGTCTTGGCATGCTTGCAACAGAAAAACGAAGATTCAAAGGTAAATAATAACTTCACGGTATTGCACAGAGTCTATGCCTTGCTTAAAGCATATCGTCACGTCACTCCGTGCCCATACAAAAATGGTTTTATGTGGGTGCGAGGAACATGGGTATTTATTGCACATAAGTTTAAAACCAAAAGGACGGGGCAAATAGTAGAAAGTCAGGCTCCCGAAGAAGAGTTCTATTTGTATGAACGCCCTTGGAGTATGATTCTTGGAACACCAGTAAAAGCATGGGACAATCGCCTGCCTTTCATGATGCTTCCACAACATCCAAATGCCTACTATGCAGCCATGTGTTTATATAATATGGTGAACAATGAAAAAGAAATGAAGAAACATAAAATTCTTAAGATCGTTTATGGCAAAGAAACTTTCTAAAATCATCTTTCTTGACTTTGATGGTGTTCTGAATACAGAATACCATCAAAGACAATTACAGTTTGAAGGAAAAATATGGCAAGACAGGCACGGTGCCAGCTTTGATCCCGAAGCCGTAAAACAGCTGCAAGCCATAGTCGATAAGACTCATGCAGACATAGTAATAGAATCCTCATGGAAATATCTTGGCTTGGAGGCTATGCAGGAAATGTGGCAAGACAGACAACTGCCAGGAAGAGTAATTGACATTACTCCTTCTGTTGTCAGTGATAGCCTGTTGCTTTCTGCAGATTTGGAGCAAATCTCCCCATCTGCACTTCATTGTAAAGGTGCAGAAATAGCCTCATGGCTTTATGATAACAATATACAAGATACCCCGTATGCCATTATTGATGATGAGTATGTTATCTTGGAATCTCAACTTCCACATCTCGTATTGACAAATCCTTACGATGGGCTTACCGAAGAATTGGCAATGAGAGCCATTGGTATTCTGAATCGGCAATAAAAAGCAAAAT
>USJD01000181.1 GCA_900554835.1 uncultured Prevotella sp.
GATAATGATGGTATTGGCGGTACCTAAGTCCATTGCGATTTCCTGAATAAATGAAAAAAATCCCATTTTCTAATGTAAATCTATTATTTTAAGCTTAAAATCTATCTTTTGTAGCCATCTTCTCGCCTCACAATATGAGAACAAGAAGAGAACCTTTTTTACTTAGCAAACCAAGCGTGGATTGCAGTATCATAGTGAGAACTTACACCAAAGGCACGCTCTGCGAACATCTTGCGGTCTTCGATATCAGTCTCTGCACCCTTCTGCTTGAGAATATCAAGAAGCACACTGTACTCAGCCTTGCTTGGAACGATGACTACATCCTTGAAGTTCTTTGCACCTGCACGGATCAAAGAAATACCACCGATATCAATCTTCTCGATAATATCAGCATCGCTGGCACCACTTGCTACAGTCTGCTCGAATGGATACAAATCTACGATAACGAGGTCGATGCTTGGAATTTCATATTCCTTCATCTGCTCCTGGTCACCCTCATTGTCGCGGCGAGCCAAGATTCCTCCAAATATTTTTGGGTGAAGAGTCTTCACACGACCACCAAGAATTGATGGATATGTGGTAACATCCTCTACTTTCTGACATTCATAACCCAAAGATTCGATAAATTTCTGAGTACCACCAGTGCTCAAGAATTTAACACCCTCTTCGTTCAACTTGGCGAGCAACTCATCCAAGCCATCTTTGTGGAAGACAGACACCAACGCTGTCTTGATTTTCTTTGATTCAGCCATTAATTATCTATTTTGAATTCGACTTCTTTCTAATTATAAAAACGCTGCAAAATTACAAAAAATAATCGAAACTACCAAATTTCAAGGCGAGTTATAGGAATATTTTAGGTATATTTGCGATAAATCAAGTCTGTTTTTTAATAATATTACCGATTCCGGTTAATTCTGCGAGCACAAGCGGATTCCTTCCGCAGCTTTTCATCCACCCCATCCCTACTCAATAATCATCTGTAATTCAACCGTTTACATATTACCCTACATTTACTTCCAGCCCCCAACGGATGCTAACATTACAGTTCCGGTCATGGTCATTTTCGGTCAAAAAGAAAGAGAAAGTATAATTAACTACTTATTCACAAAGGAAAATACATGTTTTTGCTGATTCCCGAAAATAAAATGACCGAGAATGACCATGACCGGTCATTCAACCTTCCCTTCCAAAAAGTAAAAAGCCCCTCTTCTATGATGGGCAGAATGAAGCGTCTATTAAGACCAAAGCCGGTCATCTATGAAGACCTGAAGTTATCATCTTTTAAAAGGCTCAAAGTCCACCCCTCGCAACCGACAGTTTGACACGCAAAACACCCAAAAAGCCATTCAAAACTGGCTTATTTATGTCAAAATGTCAGAAAATTACATATCGGCACACTATTCGCTCCATTGGCAAGAGAAAGCTGAATAATAATTCATAAAATCAGCATTCACTAAAAGAAAATAATAATCCCTATAAATAAGAAAGGAGAATAAATATGACATTCGACAAATTTACAATCAAGGCGCAAGAAGCGGTGCAAGCCGCTGTGAACATCGCGCAGCGCAATGGTCAGCAGACCATCGAACCGGTGCATCTTCTCAGTGGTATCATCGAGAAAGCACCTGATGTAACCAACTATATCTTCCAGAAGTTAGGCATGAACGGCAATCAGATTGCCATGCTCTTACAACAGGAGATGCAGCATCTGCCTCGTGTGCAGGGTGCCGGGCAGCCATATCTCTCGGGCGACACCAATCAGATTCTTATCAATGCTGAGGACATCGCCAAGAAGATGGGTGACGAATTCGTCAGCGTGGAGCCAATCCTCCTTGCCATCCTCAAAGGTAATTCTACAGCAGCACGCATCTTGAAGGATGCTGGTGCCAACGAGAAGGATTTGACTGCGGCTATTCAGGCCCTCAGACAAGGACAGAACGTAAAGAGTCAAAGTGCTGACGAGAACTATCAGAGTCTTGAAAAGTACGCCAAAAACCTGGTTGAACAGGCCAGAAACGGCAAGCTCGACCCTGTAATTGGTCGTGATGAAGAAATTCGCCGAGTACTTCAGATTCTCTCCCGTAGAACCAAGAACAACCCTATCCTTATCGGTGAACCAGGTACTGGTAAAACCGCTATCGTAGAGGGACTTGCAGAGCGTATCGTTCGTGGCGATGTGCCTGAGAATCTGAAGAATAAGCAACTCTATTCGCTCGACATGGGCGCGCTGGTGGCTGGTGCCAAATACAAGGGTGAATTTGAGGAACGACTCAAGAGCGTCATCAAGGAGGTAACCAATGCCAACGGACAGATTATCCTCTTCATCGATGAAATCCATACCTTGGTAGGCGCTGGCGGTGGCGAGGGCGCCATGGATGCTGCCAACATTCTGAAGCCTGCCTTGGCACGTGGCGAACTGAGAGCCATCGGTGCTACTACCCTCAACGAGTATCAGAAGTACTTCGAGAAGGATAAGGCACTGGAGCGTAGATTCCAGACCGTCATGGTCAACGAGCCTGACGAGGTTGATGCCATCAGCATCCTCCGTGGTATTAAGGAACGTTACGAGAACCATCATAAGGTACGTATTCAGGATGATGCCTGCATTGCAGCCGTCAAGTTGTCTGAAAGATATATTTCCGACAGATTCCTTCCGGACAAGGCCATCGACCTGATGGATGAAGCCGCAGCTAAACTCCGTATGGAGCGCGACTCAGTACCAGAAGAGCTGGATGAAATCACTCGTCACTTGAAACAGTTGGAGATTGAGCGTGAGGCTATCAAGCGTGAAAACGACCAACCTAAGATTCAGCAACTCGACAAGGAAATCGCTGAACTCAAGGACAAGGAGCATGACTTCCGTGCTAAATGGGAAGGCGAGAAAGCACTCGTCAACAAGATTCAGCAGGACAAGCAGGAGATGGAGAATCTCAAGTTTGAGGCTGAACGCATGGAGCGTGAAGGCAATTACGAGCGTGTGGCTGAAATCAGATACTCTAAGCTGGTAGCTCTCGAAGACGACATCAAGAAGATTCAGGAGCAACTGAAGAGTACTCAGGGCGGTGAGGCGATGATTCGCGAAGAGGTTACTGCCGACGATATTGCAGAGGTTGTAAGCCGCTGGACGGGAATTCCAGTAAGCCGTATGATGCAAAGCGAGCGTGAGAAACTCCTCCATCTGGAGGAAGAACTCCACAAGAGAGTCATCGGACAGGACGAGGCTATCACCGCTGTAAGTGATGCAGTACGCCGCAGCCGTGCCGGATTGCAGGATCCTAAGCGCCCTATCGCCAGCTTTATCTTCCTGGGAACTACCGGTGTTGGTAAAACCGAGTTGGCCAAGGCTCTTGCCGAATACCTGTTCAATGATGAGTCGATGATGACCCGAATTGATATGAGTGAGTATCAGGAAAAGTTCAGTGTCACCCGTCTGATTGGAGCGCCTCCAGGATACGTAGGCTACGATGAGGGTGGTCAGTTGACCGAGGCTGTTCGTCGTAAACCATACAGTGTGGTTCTCTTCGATGAGATAGAGAAAGCTCATCCAGATGTCTTCAACACCTTGCTTCAGGTATTGGACGATGGCCGTCTGACCGACAACAAGGGTCGTGTGGTAAACTTCAAGAACACCATCATCATCATGACTTCCAATGCAAGCCGTGAGATGTTGAAGAAGACCTTCCGCCCAGAGTTCCTGAACCGTATCGATGACATCATCACCTTCAAGCCTCTCACTCAGGAGCAGATAGCCAAAGTGGTTGAACTCCAGATGAATAGAGTCAAGAAGATGTTGGAGCCTCAAGGTTTCGAACTCCGCTGGACTCCTGCCGCCATCAGTTATCTTGCTGAGGTAGGTTACGATCCAGAGTTTGGTGCCCGCCCTGTAAAGCGTGCTATTCAGGATTACGTATTGAACGACTTGAGCAAGAAGATTCTTTCCGAAGAAGTAAGTCGTGAGAAACCAATCACCATCGATTACACCAAGGAAGGCGGATTGGTATTCGAGAACAAGTAATACAGAATTGAAGTAGAGCAATTCAATAGGTTCAAGATAGAAAGAAAACAAGAGAAAAGGTTCCTTCGAGGAGTAACATCCTTCGAAGGAACCTTTTTTAATGCTTTAAAGCAAACCATTCCGCTTCATCAAATTCTCCAATTCTTTATCAGAAATAGATTCCATGTCTGATTTATCATATATGGTCAATAATTCTATTAACCCATCCTCTTCATTCATAATAGCCATAAAGGAGATAACTCTTGCCCCACCGCTTTTTCCTTTACCTTTAGAAACTATACTCATTCTAATTTTTCTTAACCCTTTGCCTAACTCTACACCCTGCAAAGGATTAGACTGAAGAGAAGTCAAAAAATCAGCATAATCTTGCTTTATAGACTTATAGCGTTTACTCAATTTCTTCAAACGGTGGGCAAACTCTGGAGCAACCAGTATTCTATAACTCATTCAGCAAGTCCTCCGCAGGAATAAAATCCATTTTACCTTCGCGATGAAGTTTCAATTCCGTAAAGGCCTGATTAATACTTGCAAGGGTCTTTTCTTTAGCCTTTGCATTCTCCACCTCTCGTTTATCATGCGCCAATTTCTTAAGAAAACGAGCAGCCTTTTCCAAATAGCCTTCATCGTTAGAAAGCACACTCAAGCTATTATAAATATCTGTATTTAATTGCATTACATTCATTTTCAATTCCTTTCTCTTAGCATTATGCGGCAAAGATAAAAAAAAAGCACGAAACCCACAAGAGATTTCGTACTTTTTTTTATATTATTATAGAGGTCGCTTACAGTAAGTTATTCGATGATGATTCCGCCATTAGGCTGGATTACCACCTTAGCCTTACCATCCTTACCTATCTTCAAAGTCTTCTTGACAGAAGTGAAGAACTTCTCGCCCTTTTTCTTTGGCTGGTCGGTGAGATAAGTCACAGTCTTGCCTGCAAACATTGGCAAATTCAAGGTCAGAGCAAGAGGCTTATCTGTAGCATTCAGACCACCAACAAACCATCTTCCTGCACTGGCTGCAGCAGTACCTGTATTGGCAGCAGAAGCTTTACGAGCCACTACAGCATACTGGGTAGGATAACCAGCAATAAACTTCACGTCGTCCCAAGCCGTAGGCACAGCCTTCAGCCAATCCAATTCCCACTGAGGCACATCCTGAAGATTGTTAGGATAGAGACAAACACAGTTTACGCTGCTCTGATTGGTAATCGCAGTAGCCATCTCGAAAACATCACTTGTATAGCGCTGATGACGGCTCTTATTATCCTTGGATAAATACTTGTTCATCATCACACCACCCCAGTCGAAACTACCAACAGCATTACGGGAGAAAGGATGCATTGTCATTTCGAAAGCTTCCTTCTTTGCATGATAATCAGTAAAGTAAACATTCTCTGAAGCCAAGGCAGCCTCACTGGAAACATAGTTAGGATACATACGTTCCCAACCGCGAGGCATGGTGCAGCCGTGGAAGATAACCTCCAAGCCATAGTCATTGGCATCGCTGAGAATATCTTCATAGAGTTTCATGGTCTCCTGCTTGTCGCCACCGAAGAAATCCACCTTGATGCCCACTACACCTATTTTCTTCATCCATGCCATCTCCTTCTTGCGAGCGATGGAATTGTTCATAATCTGACGAGGAGTCTGTGGAGCATCATTCTCAAAACCGTTGGAATTATACCAGAGCATCAGACTCACGTTCTTGCTCTTAGCATACTTGGCGAGTTCCTCGATACGGTTGTGACCTATCTGCTTGTCCCACCAGTTATCTACCAGAATAGCCTCGTATCCCTGAGCAGCAGCCACATCAATCATCTTCACCTGATCATCATAGTTGACGGAATTATCCTGCCAGATCAACCAGCTCCAAGTATAACGGGAAGGCTTATAGTTCTGAGAAGCCTCATAGAGAGGTTCTACCACATCATAAGGAATGGTGGTTTCCACGATAGGAGCTAACGATGAGCCTACGGTGATGGTACGCCAAGGAGTCTCACCTGGCAAAGGAATGCCAGCAAACTCAGAACCTACACCATTATTCTCACCCTTCTGAGGGAAAGCAACCGTATAACCCTTACCAGGTTCATAATCAGAGAGACGGCTGCCAGGATAAGCGCTGGAAACACCCGTTTCGCTCACCAGTACCCATCCATCTTCACCTACCTTGAAAAGACAAGGGAAAGTATAGCCCACACCAAACTGAGACTTCACGTTCATCTGGGCATTAGGTGTGTACTCCTCCTCGTAAGAAGGTTTGGTACGCTCCCATCCTGTCATCGGCGTAATCTGAGGACAGAGGAAGGTAGTAGTCTTCTCAGGGAAATTGAAACCGCTCACCTCATTATATATAATAACCGACTTCGGATTGTCCTTCTTTGGACGGATCATCTCATACTTATAAGCAACATCATTGTCAGAAACATGAAGGTGAAGCGTCATAGAATCCTTCTTTGCATTGAGGAATCCGATAGTAGCCTCATACACATCTTTCTCTACATGAGATTTCTTCGTATGGTCCATAACATAGGTCAGATGTTTAGGCGCACTCTTTAGAGTTCCCATGGTAAGTCCCTGAGAGAAATCTCCATAATTCGCTACCAGACCGAGAGCCGAAGCTGTCAACATCTGCTTTCCATTCAAATCTACCGTGTAGGAAGCCTTGCCTCCCTCACACTTCACATTCATCACCAACTTGCCATTTGGCGAAGTCACTGTGTAATTGTTGGCTTGCGCACAAACAGCGCCAAGCAACAAAATACTACTTAGAATACTTTTTTGCATTTTGTTATTCTACTATTTAGGTTGATACATTTTCATTTTTAATTATTATTGAATAAGAAACACATGATCTTCATAACGCTTTTTCGAATGACAAAGCATCATATTATAATTATGACGACGCATTACATATAATATATAGCTTTCCTCAATGCCAGCTAACAAAGTGTTATTTCTACATTCGTTTGCAAATTTATATAAAATTTTCGAATTATAAGCCAGTAAAATAAAAAACTTAA
>USJD01000182.1 GCA_900554835.1 uncultured Prevotella sp.
ATGCCCATGCATTCGATGGCAAGTTTAACAATATTGATGGTAGAGAAACTGAGGTTTCCACGTGCAATACTTGTCTTTTCTCCCCAACGGTCTTCGAACACGCGGGTGCGGCAACCCATTGTGGCAATTTCCCACTTGTAGCGTTCAGGATCATCTGCATGCCATTTCTCATTCTGGTTGAATGTGGCATCGAGATTCAGAAAGTTAGGGAAGAAACGACGGGCGGTTACCTTGCAAGCCAACTGATAGAGGTCATAGTTTCGATCCTCCTTCAGGTAGTTAACGCCACGCTTCTTCTTCCAGATCTGGATAGGGAAGATAGCTGTTTCTCCATTTCCTACACCTTCGTATGTACTGAGCAGAATCTCTCGCATAATACAACGACCTTCAGCACTTGTATCTGTACCATAATTGATAGAAGAGAAAACTACCTGGTTACCGCCACGAGAGTGGATGGTATTCATATTGTGGATGAAAGCCTCCATTGCCTGATGTACACGGTTTACGGTCTTGTTGATGGCGTGCTGCTCCAGGCGTGCTCTTCCCTGAAGATTGTCGAGTGGCTTCTCGATATAGTCATCGATAGGCGCATCATAAAGATCCTTGAGATCTTCTCCAGAGAGTTTCTCCAAGTTTTTCACTTCCTCCTGGTAAGACATTCTTACGTATGGAGCCAAGTAGAAGTCGAAAGCAGGAATAGCTTGACCTCCGTGCATCTCGTTCTGACAGGTTTCCAGAGAGATGCAAGCCAGTACGGCTGCTGTCTCAATACGCTTGGCTGGACGGCTGGAACCATGGCCTGCAGTGAAACCATGCTTCAGGATGACGTCGAGCGGATGCTGTACGCAAGTCAGACTCTTGGTTGGATAATAATCTTTGTCGTGTATATGAATGTAGTTGTGCAGGACGGCGTCACGAACTTCCTCGCTGAGGAGGTAATCGTCAACGAATGGTTTGGTAGTTTCAGAAGCAAATTTCATCATCATGCCGGCAGGAGTGTCGGCATTCATGTTGGCGTTTTCGCGGGTGATATCATTGTTCTTGGCATTCACAATGCTCATGAATACATCACGTGTCTTTGCCTTGCGGGCAATGTTGCGCTGGTTGCGGTATGCGATGTACTTCTGTGCCACGTCTTTGCGGGCACTCTTCATAAGCTCCATCTCGATGGCATCCTGGATGGCTTCTACGCTCATCTGATTCTTGCCACGATAGCTTACATGATCAGTGATTCTCTCAATAAGAGTTTCATCTTCACCCTTGTCTGTGTGCAACATGGCCTTACGTATGGCAGCCATGATTTTCTGTTGATTGAAACCAACAATGCGTCCGTCACGCTTTACTACAGTTTGTATCATTTCTAGCTTTACTTTAAGATTGATATTTAATTAGCTTATTATTAACATTTTACGCAAAAAGGAGGCAATATGAACCTCGATTTTGACATTGCAAAGATACAAAAGATATTTGAAAGTATTCCGTTTTGGACAACTTTTCTTTGGTTAAAAAATATTAAGTCGCTGATAATCAGACAATTAAAAAATCGTTTTGGAAAACTTTTGTATTTTGTTGTTTTCCAAAACGATTAATTGCTTATGCATCAAAGAGTTATGCGATTTTTGCCCCGAAATGTTAATTATTGCTTATCCGGATGCTTTAGTCGATAAACCCTTTATATATGGGCTTTCTGCACCTCACTTGCAGAAATCTGTGCTTATTTCTGATTTCTTTTATAGTCAAGTGCTGCACCTATTGCCGTGCAGAATTCTGAATATTTAGGTATGCGGAACCTGACATTGTAGAGTTTCTCCATGGCAGGGAATACTTCCCGGCACTGAGGCATGAGGGTCAGGTTTCCGATGAGTACGAAATCCTTGATTCCCGACTCTAAGGAGGAAAGGATTGTGGCAGAACCGATACATTGCAGTACCATCCAGATGAGGCCTTTGGCAATATCTTCGCGGGATGCGTTTGCCTTGGCGTTGCTGAACAGAGATGCTACGGCATTCATTGGTAGTCCTGGCAATGGTTTGGCGCTGATATCGCCTATGAGTAGGTTGATTTTGGAAACATCACCATCTTTTGCCAGATGGGCTATTTGCTTCACGTCGTCGGTCTTGAGCATGATGCGGCTCAGTCCTGCTAAGGTGCCGCCTCCGATGCCGATACCTCCGATGTGGCGTATGTTGTCGCCTTCGCATTTCACGAGTGATGTACCCGTTCCCATGCTTACTACAATCATCCTGTCGAGCTTGCTTTCATATTTGGCACCAAGTCCGTCGGCTACAAATTCCTCGCTCTTGGAGGTAGGAAGTCCATAGATAGGCTCGTCTATATAAGCAGAGCCTACGCCGGTAAGCATCACATGTTCCACCTCAGAGAGGCTGATCTGGTTGTCGTGCAGGTATTTTCCGAATGCTCCATACAGAGACGTGATTGGGTCTGTAGCCTTGATGCGGATGGGACTTACTACGATTCCGTCTTCGTCAATGCCCACAATCTTGGTGGTGGAGATACCTACATCGATACCAATTACTATTTTTTTCATTTTAGAGATATATTGTTTTTGAGTTTTTTAAAGCACACCCATCTTACAGAAAGTGATGAGCACACCATATCCGAGAATCATACTGATGAGACCGATGGTCAGACCTGCTTTCACCATATCGGTCTGCTGGATGAGTCCGGTAGAGTAGGCGATGGCATTCGGAGGGGTGGAAATAGGAAGCGACATGGCGCAGGAAGCAGCCACGGCTACACCTATAATAATAGTAGAGGTTCCACCGATGCTTTCGAGTGAACTGCCCATACCGGCACATACTACGGTCAGGATAGGAATCAGGAGAGCTGCAGTAGCGGTGTTGGAGATAAAGTTACTCAATGCAAAGCAGACGAGTCCTGAAACGATCATGATGACTACCGGGTTGAATGTGTCAAATGGAATACTCTTCACGGCATTCTCTGCTAACCCCGTACCATTCATGGCAAGACCCAAGGCAAAACCACCGGCTACCATCCAGATGACAGCCCAGTCGATTTCCTTCAGGTCGTCGGCTGTGAGCACACCGGTAAATGCAAATATGGCGATAGGCAACATGGCTACGGTATTGGCATTGATACCGAAATATTTCTTACCGAATACCCAGAGTACGATGGTCAGGATGAAGGTGGCAGCTACTACGATGGTACGCCAGTTGAACTGGATGTCTCCCTGAATCTGCAGTTCGATAGTCTTCTGTGAGAAAGGGAACATCTTGCGGATAATAAACCATGCCAATACCAGCATGACGAGTACCATCGGGCACATAATCATCATCCAGTCACCGAAACCGATGTCGAGATTGAGTCCGTCTGGTGCTGTAAGAACCTTGTATGCGAAGGCATTAGGAGGTGTTCCGATAGGAGTTCCCATACCGCCGAGGTTAGCTCCGATAGGGATGGCCATGGTGAGTGCTATTCTTCCCTTTCCGTTGGCAGGAAGTGCCTTGAACACAGGAGTCAGGAAGGTAAGCATCATGGCTGCGGTGGCAGTATTGGAGATAAACATGGAGAAGATGCCGGTGATGAGCATGAAGCCCAACAGTACATTTTCTGATTTCTTGCCGAAAGGAGCGATGAGAGTCTTAGCCATCAGTACGTCGAGTCCACTCTTGGTGGCGGCGATGGCCATCACGAAACCACCGAGGAAGAGGATGATGGTAGGGTCGGCAAAGCAGGCCATAATACCCTGATACTCCAGGAGGTTGCCGTATTCGCCTTCGGAACCTTGCATGATATTGAAGGCCGAGTCGGATACACCGAACAGCAATACGAAGATGATGACTACTGAGGTTGCCCAGGCAGGAATGGCTTCGGTGAGCCATAGCATGACCGCCATGACGAAGATGGCGATGACGCGTTGCTGAACGACTGTCAGCCCCTCGATGCCAAAGCTATCGATGGGCAGATTCCAAACTAGTGCGGTGAGCAGGGCGGTGATGGTAAACATCAGAGCCTTCTTGCGATTGAAGTCGCTGCTCAAAACTTTTTTGACGGTTTCTTGCATTTTCTCTATGTTTTTTATGGATTTTGTCGGCAAATGTACGCAATATTTCCGACATAACAAAATATTAGATAGAAATATTCATCAAATACTGAGAAAAATTACAAAAAGAATGTTTTTCCGAAAAAAAATGATGCAAAAGGTTGGTCTTTTAAAAATAAAGTATTATATTTGCGAAATCTTATAGTGAAAGATTATCTAACATAAATATTTATACCATGACTCAAGTTACATTTGTTTTGGTTTTCTTTGTAGTGGTCATGCTGCTGGCATTTTCATTATACCACCACAAGAAGCACATAGAGTTTAAGATGTCGGACATCGAGAAGGCTGTCCGTAGTGCTTATCCTGAGGGTGTCACTTCTGTAAAGAAGGGAGACCTGGTAGTTGCTGTGAAGAAGTATTTCCATTGCAGTGCCAAGGATGCCCATTATATAATAGGTGTAGCTCGTAGAAAGAAGATCGTGGATATTGCTGCCGAGCAGGTATCATTGCATACGGAAAATTGCTCCTTAGAGGGCACAAAAATGCCATAGTCAGGGCACAAAGTTGCCGTGCCTAAGCTATTTTTTCCCCTTCATTATTCATCATAGTCTAATGATGCGCTTTATTGAGGTCTAACGATGCGCTTTATTAAGGTCTAATGATGCGCTTTATTAGGTGTTAATGATGCGC
This sequence comes from uncultured Prevotella sp., assembly GCA_900554835.1. Taxonomy (GTDB): domain Bacteria; phylum Bacteroidota; class Bacteroidia; order Bacteroidales; family Bacteroidaceae; genus Prevotella. The sequence continues at coordinate 4,718 of USJD01000182.1, forward strand.
TTTATTAGGTGCTAATGATGCGCATCATTAAGTCATGTAGATTTTCTACAAGTTATGTTCTTGAAAATCAGCAATTTACAGATGAAGTGTGATGGCTGTATAAAGAATGAATCTTCTTTACATTAGCTTGGCTGATGTTCTCGTATTTTCAGACGCTTCTGTTTTCTCTGAGAATATCGTAAATATGAAGGAAGATGGAAATGTACTGGTAATCAGATAGTTGCGTGTGTTTTGACAGGATGATGGCGTTGAGGAAAATCTATAGTCGTACGATTTTAACCCCTATCGTTGTACGACCATAACTCTGGAGTTGTACAACCATAGCATGTATAGTTGTACAACTGTAACTTTATAGTTGTACAACTATAGGTCTTGTTCTTCATAGAGAGCAGAAAATAGGGTATTTCAGTCTCTCAATTCCCCTTGTTTTTGTCGCTAGATTCAAAACTTGTAGGTGTATGAAATATGGTTATATGTTTTGACGGAAAGTTGTAGGATTTGAAGGATACTTTACCTCTGTAATAGGAAAAATCAACATGAATTATGCAATTTGCATTATGCAATTTGCATAATTCAAAATAAATAATTATCTTTGCAGTCAAAAGTAACATTCTAAAATGGTGCGCAATATGGAGAATCCTTTTATCATAACGGGTTATATCAAGCCCGAATATTTCTGCGATAGAGAAAAGGAAGCAGAAAGAATCATCAGTAAGATAACGAGTGGCGAGAATATGGTGGTAATGGCTGCAAGACGAGTAGGCAAGAGTAAACTGATAGACTTTTGCATGGATTCTTCTGCTATCAAAGACCATTTTATCTGTATTTCCATCGATATTCTCCGAACTTCCAGCATTCATGAATTTGCCTTCGAGTTGGGAAAGGCTGTATTTGATTTGGCAGCCCGTCGTGGAACCAAAATGATGAGAATGGTGGTTAACACCCTGAAGTCTATCAATGGCTGCTTCGGTTACGATCCGATTTCCAATACTCCAACGTTTAATCTTTCGTTGGGTGATATTTCTAATCCGCTCTATACATTGGATGAGATATTTGCCTGTTTGGAGCAGGCCGATAAGAAATGTATCGTTGCCATCGATGAGTTCCAGCAGATAGGTTATTATCCGGAGAAGAATATGGAGGCCATTCTCAGAACTTATATTCAGAAGTGCAGCAATGCCAATTTCATCTTCTCTGGCAGCGAGCGTCATCTAATCTCCAAGATGTTTTCCGAGAAAGCGCATCCTTTTTATAATAGTGCTGATATGATGAACCTGGAGGTGATTCCGCTTGATAAATACAAGGAGTTTGCCATCCGCTTGTTTGGTAAGTTTGATAAAAAGATTAAGGAGGAGGCTATAGGGCTGGTGTATCAGGCTTTTGGTGGCAATACCTATTATATGCAGAAGGTGATGCATGAGGCTTTCAACCAAACAGCGCCACAGGCTGAGGCTGATTGTGAGATGATAAAGAGCATCATCCATGCTTTGGTATTGGATAATGACCATAAGTTTAGCGAGATTCTTTCTCGTCTCACTCTTCCGCAGAAGGAACTATTGTATGCTGTTGCTAAGGAGGGAATGGCTAGTCAGATTACTTCTTCTGGCTTTGTGAAGAAGCATAGTCTCCGCTCGGCAAGTAGTGTGCAGAGTGCTGTGAAGAAACTGCTGGAATATCATCTGATTTCTACTTCTCGGAATACGTATTATATTGATGATCAGCTTATGAATTTATGGTTGAAGGAGTAATTCTGTGGCATCATCTTGTGATGATTATATATAAAGTAGAACAATTTTGAAGAAAGGAAGATATATGGCTTTAAAAAATAAAACAGAAAATAGTTACCAGGAAACTTATATGAGCCAGGCAGAGCAGGAAGCCTATGTAGCAGAAAGCCTCAACCGTGCTCTTGATGAAATGGAAGCTCATAAGAAGAATGGAACTAAGCCGATGAGTTTTGATGATTTTATGGCTAAACTTGATGAGGAGGATTAGTTATGAAAGTTGAAATACGTGTTGAGAATGAGTTCTTAATACAGTTTAAGCGTCTTTCTAAAAAATATCGTTCTTTAAAAAGCGATATTAAAGATTTGAAAGACTCTCTTGTAATTGATCCTTTTCAAGGTAACAGTCTTGGCAAAGGTGTCAGAAAGGTAAGAATGGCAATAGCTAGTAAGGGTAAAGGTAAGAGTGGTGGTGCAAGGGTCATCACTTATAATCTTTACCAGGAAGGAGATTCTATTATCATTGATTTGTTGACGATCTATGATAAAGGAGAAATCTCTAATATCTCTGATGAGTTTATCAGTTT